>CAZISK010000319.1:0-8337 GCA_964541355.1 uncultured Candidatus Obscuribacterales bacterium | reverse complement strand
CATTCGCCGACTACCAGGGTCTGGCTGGACTCATCAAAGAAGCCCAAGCAGATCTCGAATGGCGCAGAGAGCTCTTGAAGTGGAACATGGCAGACAACGGCAACGATTTTGCCACTGGCAGTCAGGACTAGTATCCATGTTTCACAAGCTGTAATTACGAGTAGTATTCAGAAGACACTGCTATTCCAGTTGGCATTTCCACGTATATTGGGATTCGGTTAAGTCTTGAGATCGACGGCGCTAAGGTCGAAATCTATCACTTCAAAAAAAGAGAGTCATCGCTTCTACCGCATGGACAGCCTGAATGGGCGACTGGTAAGAGACCACCGAATCTACCTGGAGCCAGGCAAATAGAGACACGTGACAAAGCACCAATCTGATTAGAGCATCAATAATGGTGGCAGATCTCGACGAATATTTGCACCGAACCTACATCACGAACATGAGAGGCGTTGTCGCCCACTGTCGACATGCCTCCATATATAGTGCCAGGTACTAGAGCCTCACAGCACTGTCTATATGACCGAACCGAATCTAGAGCACAAGTCCTGCTTGCGCCAATTCGCGCGGAGAACTGATAGCACCCAAACGAAGTTAAACGACCCCGACATCATATATGGTGACATCTCTGTGCGGACGCCTGAGATGACCGCACCACTCAGAAATCGTTTTTTCTACGCTCTATCGGCAAGAACTACCGACGTAACGCCATCATCAAGGGGCAGATGACGGACATTGGTGAACCCAGCTGTTTTAAGCATTTCGCTCAGTTCGTCATTTGAAAACACGCATCCGTTGGTGGTGACAAGATACATATTCACGGCGAACATAGAGGAGAACGCGGGTCCGTTGCGCTTTTCATTGACGAGAAATTCTGCGACAGCGATTGTGCCACCCTTCTTGAGTGCCTTAGCGACGCAGCTCAACAGCTCCTTGCTTCTTTCTTTTCCTTCAGAGTGCAAGATGTGTCCGAGAACCGCGATATCGTATCGCTCCTCCGCAAGAGCCAGATCTTGCCAGTCTCCACACATATAGCTGTATTGTTCGCTCACACCGCTTTTCTCGGTGAACTCTTTTGCGGTTTCAATTACAACAGGAAAATCGAGAGCTTCAACCTGTACATTCTTATTATCTCGTGCCATTGGAATGCTCCATACGGCACTTCCACAAGCGAGATCAAGAACTTTCACCGGCTGGCTCCTGGACTCCACCTTCAAGAACTCCGAGAGGCGCTTTGCATAGGCGTAGTTAATTGCAAACAAAGCCGCCGCAAGCGATGGGAAGAACTCCTGCGCTGTCTCCTGCTTATTCACTTCGTTGAACGGTTTGCCAGATTTCAAGACATTGCCAAGGTTCATCCAGGCTTCCTGGAATTTCGGCCTAATCTCGAAATACTTGCCTACATATAACGGACTGGTTGAGACCAGGTAATAATGAGACTCTTCCGTTGTGTGATAACCCTTCTCATCATGAGTCAGAAGCCCGAGCCCGGTCAACGCGTTCAAGATCAACTCCGCAGCCTTCGACTGAATGCCGCTCTCCCTTGCTACCTCGTCGGCCGATCGAAATCCCAGATCGACCGCATCGAAAATTTTCAAAGATGCTGCCGTACTGACGATAGCCCCGGCCCATTGCCCTTGCATCAAACCTTGAATGGTGCGGGGTGGCTCTAGCGATTTTGTTGATAAACCGATCATGATCAAACCTCATTGCCAATAAAGGGAGACGCGACACCATATCCGGTGCTTATTGCGACGCGAGCCGGTAACGGCGCGCTAAAAAGTGGCAGGACAATTAAACATCACATCTGCTGGACGGATCTCCTTAAACTGCAATAACTTAAGAAGTTAAGTGAATCAATGACAACCAGCCTCTTTACGGGAGATGCATTCCATCGTCTATAATTTGAGCTACAGGCCGTTGGGCGCGGCGGAGGCCGATGAACCTGGTCAGGGGGGAAACCCAGCAGCCATAAGTTGAACCCTTCGGGTGTGTCCAGCGGTCTGATTCCATTTTTAAGCAACAAACACGGGCAAATGACAAAAGAAGATACGACGACAAAGTCGTCTAAGAATCCTAGCTCACAAGGCGCCGAAGATAACAAGTACTTGCTCGGTCAGATTCTGGTGGATCTGGGCTATATCACGATTTATCAGCTAGACGAAGCGCTCCATATTCAGCGCACGGATGAAGAGGCCGGCAAAGAAAGAAAGCCTCTCGGTCAAATCCTTCTTGAATTGGGCTTTTGCGGACCCAACCAGTTGATAAGAGCTATTCAAGTGCAGGCTGAGCTGCGCAAACTTAAAGAGAAAGAAGCTGAATAGACGCTCCTTTCGCGAAACCACCATAGCGCCAAGTTTATCCGACGGTCGATTCCAGGGTTAAACCTATTTTACTTTTGTGGAATATCAAACTAGAGTTCATAGAAAGTAAGTTTAGGAAGAGGCTACTGATCAAATACGCCTCAAGGTTAATGGAGAGCCTTTGGGTCTAGGTTCCAGACTGCTTATCGCTTTCGTCATCGTGATTGGCGTCATGGTGACCAGCTTCTCAATGTATGCGCTCTTTAGCGAGTTTCGCTCCACACGACTGGCGGCGGACCAGAAAGTCGGAATGGCGGCAAGCAAGGTCGGGCGCGACAATATCGCCTTGCAGTTATCCTCTGAGGCCTTCGCCAGGGTAGTTTTGACCAACGGCTCGGTGATGCAGGCTTATGCGCGAAAAGACCGCAACGACACTAAAGAAGCGCTTAACAACCTGATCCGCCAGGAGACATTTCCTGGGTTCGTTTCAATTATCGACGAAAATGGTGCCGTCTTTTTCAGCACGGAGACGCCCAACAAGCATGGCTTTTCCGCAAAACAAAATGAAGCGGTGCAATATGTCTTGCAGACCAAAGAGATCTTCCGCGGCGCGACGGACTTCAGCGCCACCCAGACATTCACGATGTCATCGATATTGCCGATCTTCGATGGCAGCAAGAACTTCCGCGGTCTTGTTGCAGTAAGCCATCCGCTCACTAGCGAGTATCTGCTCGGCGAAGTTACGAAGTTCGGAATGGAGGAGCCCACTCCGGTTCAAGGTATCGATCTGTCGATTTACTCCAACGGCTCCAAGAAAATTGTGGCAGCCACACCAGGACTTGCCGGTGGCAACGGTGGCCCCTTCATTCAGGATCTCGGGCGCCGTGGTCTGTCCGCATTACCGCACGATGTGTTTCCGCCGATTCCCAACTCGATTACGAAATTGCTCATACCGCTCGATCCGACAAGAGCCGATCAGAGCTTTGAGAAGGGAGGCAGGCTCTGGTTTAAGGTGATCTTCACGGGGATCGATTGGCGGGACAAGCCTATCCAGCAAGCCGGTATCCTTTTGGTATCCACGCCCGTGCCCGATCTGACCAGCAAGATCTTTGCAGTCTTTGCCGTTGCCGGAATCTTCGGCGGTATTTCTATGGTTATCGCATTTGTGCTCAGTCAGAGAATTAAGGAAAGCGTCAATGAGCCGCTTGGATTCTTGATCGACAGGACCGAGGATATTGCCGAACAGAAAAAGCGCATTCCGCCTCTGGAAGGACTGTCCGGTGAATGGCTCGAGCTGGGTGAGTTGATAGATACGGCAGTAAGCACGATGAGATCTTCCACTCAAAGTTTGAAACAAAAGGTCAGTCGACAGAACGAAGAGCTGGAAGAGAAGGTCAAGTTGGTGGAAGCATCTTCGACCAAGATCGAGAGCCTCAATCGCCAGGTCACCACTCAATCTAGACAGCTGACTGAAGTGACCAAACAGGCCAATCAAGCCAACCGCCAGGCCATTGCTGTACAGCACAAGCTCGATGCCGTCATGCAATCATCGACGGAAGGTTTTCTCATCCTCGACGGTTACGGCAACATTCTGTCCGCCAATCCGGTGTTCCTGAATTGGGTCGGATGCACGGAAGGTGAGATTGCCGGTCGACTTTGCTTCGACCTCGTGCGCAAGCCGGGCGAAGCGCGCACCAGAACTATTTTCGGTCAGGCATTTGCCAGACACGGCGGAGATCCCAATGCGGTGCTCAACCGTTTTTATCCCGAGGCAATTGTCTACAATACGCACGAAGACAGTAAGTACGTCGAAGTTCTCGCCCATTTGCAGCCCATCTGCGGAGAAGACAATAACGTTCAGGGTTACGTCATGGTGCTGCGCGACAAATCTTTGAGAACCGAGAACGCTCAGCTGCGCCAGGAAATTGTAGTCATGCTCCAGGATTCTATTCGCGCACAACTAGCTCAAGCCGAGGCGCGCTGGGGATCAATTCTCGCGGGTGCCACCACTTCCATGCATCCGGCCATGGCGCATTCTTTGGCCGAGCTGCACATCCAGTACGAACAGGTTTTGGCGGTGGTGGACAGCTACCTGATGATGTACGGCGGTTTTATACCACCACCCGTAATACCAAGGGAGCCGATAGTCATCACCCACCTGGTTGCTCAGTGCCTTGAAGAAGTGACTCCATTGGCTCGAGAGCGGCAACTGCTGCTCGACTACAAGACCGTAACCGGTCTGCCGCCGATTAATGGAAATCGAGATGCCGTACGCGGTATTCTCGTGCAAGTTCTCCACCATCTCATCGTAGTCACCGCGCCTGGTGGCAGAGTAAGAGTAGAAAGTGCGATTCGAGGCGATGAGATGAGAATTACTGTCTCCAGCTCCGGACCGGCCTTACCTCCAGTCGAGATTGAAGATATGTTCGCCGGCTTCGTTCCCGGAAAGCATCACGAAGAGACTTACAGTATTCGTCTTTCGATGTACCTGGCTCGCAACAACGTCGAACGCCTGGGCGGAAAGATCTGGGCAGAATCAGAAGCCGGTCGTGGAACCAGCATCTACTTCACGCTCCCCGCCCACATCGAAAGTGCTGTACGCTCGTCTTGAATGAGCGACTACTGCAAAGTCTCAAAAACTTGTTGGATCTCTCTGGGTATTTTTTCAATTCCGCCCAGGTTGGCCACTGTTTTAAAAACCAGGGCCGGGCTCTGCATGCAGTTATCGATCAGATGTGCCTCGACCATCAACTCACAGGCACGCTGGCGGTCTTTCATGAGAGTCGATGTAGACAGACGCATGGCATACCAAAGACGAAGTTCGGAGCGCATTTTATTTGGATTCTTGTTCTTCAAATCGAGCTTTTGATCCAGTCGATCGGCGTAGTTCTGACTAGTTATCTCCGGCAGCTCGAACATCTCGAAGGCCGCATCAAAGTCGATGGATGGGCAGGAGGCAAGCTGATCTACGCTTGCGATCTGCTCTTCAAAGCCCTGTCGGATCGCTTCTGTCAAAGGACCACGTGATTCGTTCAATCTCACCAGCGCCTTCCGAAATGCCGAGACTGTGTCAAGACATTTGGCAATGTTAGCGCCAGCCAATAAACCTTTACTCGCCCTCCGACGGCAGTTGCCGCCGTGGTGCCCCTGCAAGCATGTATTGAGCGCCGAGATGGCTCCAAGATAAACTCCGGAATCAACTTCCTGTGTCACAAGCTCCGCCATGTGCTTCCTCCTGCCTCCATCGTCTCCACCCCTGGAGAACATAGTGAGCTTAGTCAGGATTTGTGAACAAGTCGTTAAGGCGCAAAGAAAGAAAAATTACCCGGAAGGTAGCGACCGACGCGCACCACTAGTAGAGGCAGGTTAGCCCTGAGCGGCAACGGACAACGCTTCTATAGCACTGGCCCGCTCCTCGAGCATCCTGGACTCTTCCATGCGTTTCGTCTTCTTTAATAGAAGGGCATAGTTGCGCAGTACAGGTATAAGATCCGGATGAGATTGGCCAAGCAACTTATCGCGAATTTCAAGAGCGCGCTTGTAGAGCAACTCCGCTTTCAGATAAGTGCGTTTGGCGCTATATAGAACAGCCAGGTTATGTAGATTCACCGCTGTCTCGAGATGCTCCTCGCCATACAGTTCGAGCTTGAGGTCGAGACAGCGTTCATATAGCTGTTCAGCCAGACCATACTTGCCCTGCACATGATAAAGCGCAGCCAGATTGTTGAGGCTCTTCGTCAGTCTGACTTTCGGACATTCGGCACTGTCGGAGCCGGACTGAGTCTCTTTACTATCGTCAAACAGCTTTTCGGCAAGCTCCAACGCCTTTACGAATGTTGTTTCGGACACCGCGTATCTTTCTATTTGGAACGCGGCGTTGCCCTCTTCTACCAGTCTTTTCCATTCTGCTTCTTGCGAGCTGTCGGTCTTCTTATCCGAGGTGGAGGACATGAGCATGTTTTCGCTCCGTGGAGAGAGGGTTGCAAACACATACATAAGTATGCATACTTAAGGCATGGAAGTTACAGAGATCCGAGCCACATCAATACTAACTCCACAGAAGGTCGGATCGCTAGCCGGTCATTACACATACTCACTCAATCCCTATGCGGGCTGCGCATTTCGATGCAGCTATTGTTACGTTCCAAAATTTCCAAGCGCTCGCCACAGCGATTACAGGGATTGGGGCAAATGGGTGGAGGTCAAAATCAACGCCCCGGAGTTGATCCGCAAAGAGCGGGCGCGTGTCTTCGGCAGCTCCATTTTTTTCAGCTCCGCGACCGACCCGTATCAATACCTGGAGTTGAAATATCGCCTGTCCAGACAATGTTTGAAAGAGCTCATCAGATACCGGCCGAAGAAGCTAACGCTGCACACACGCAGTCATCTTATTCTTCAAGATCTGGAGCTAATTGCGCAGCTGCGTGATGTTGTGCGAGTCGGCATAAGTATCACCACTGATGATGAATCGGTCTGTAGAGAGTTCGAGCCTGGAGCACCAGCTATTGCACGTCGACTGGAGCTTTTGAAAGGACTGAAAGAGGCAGGCATTAGCGTATATGCATCAATTGCTCCGCTTCTTCCATGTCATCCCGAGCGCCTGGCTCAACTGCTCAAGCCTTATGTGGACACAATCTGGATAAGCTCGATGCAATACCCGGAGATCAACAATCGCAAAGATCTTCTGGCGAAGCATGCCGATTTTTTCGAGCCCGATCATTACGAAGACGTTCAAAAATGGCTCTACGACGAGATCACCGGAGGGAGAAGCAAAATCTCCGGATTCCGACGACTGCAAGAAGAAAGATTGACGAAAAGCACCATCGACACTCAAGCTAGGCAATTGTCACTATTGTTAACCAATGTTTAGAGTCGACTCGAATGCAAAGTTTTCAAGAACCAGCGCCTGCCTGCATGTCTTAACTTCCATTTGTCCATGCTGGATTCTCGCGGCTTCCGGCTACACCGCTTGTGATAGGATGAAATTACCACTTACAAAATCGACCTGCTTACCAACACATCAAAAAAACGAACAGAAGTAACCGCTTCTGTCCTGGTATCTATCAAGGGTTTCGATTTTCGGAAACTATCCAGACGGACCTCAAGTTACAACACATCTCGTTGTTCGTCATCTTTGAGCTCCAGTGTTTGGGCACCTCAAGGCAAGCCGTCAGATCATTTCCGCGACTCGGCAAGCCAATTCCGTCCGAAAACGAGTCCTCTCATACGAGCTCCGGAGTCCAAAACGGTAGCCCAGTTGATTGTTTCAGGGTGTTTCCTGTTACAGGAGGACGGCGGTCGGGTATTATTGAAATGGTACTCATTGCGCTCGCGCTTACTAGCTTTCCCAGACACCCGTCTGCGTTTTTTTGAGACCCATATATGCTAAGAAGGCTTAAAAATACACTCCCCTGGATTAGGCGATTTCGATCTCGCCTCCGCCGCCGCAATGAAGAAGGGCAGGCCATCACAGAATATGGCGCCATCATCGCATTCATAGCTGTTCTTATCTCACTCGTTTTTGCATTCGGTTCAAGTGAATTTGGACTCGCAGTCTCCCACGCTTTCTCCTCCGTGGTACAGCAGCTCAACGACTTAGTAGCTCAATCAAATTCCGCCAGTTAACTAGCAGTATCAAGTGACAATCGATAGTCAGCAAAATGCAACCTGGCAATTCTTCATTGATCGAGGCGGCACCTTTACTGATATAGTCGCCATTTCTTCCAACGGCTCAATCTCTATTCGCAAGCTCCTGTCGAAAGGCAATCACTACGACGATGCCGCGATTGAAGGTATTCGGGCAGTGCTAAAGGACGAGCCTTCAGCTGCACCGTCGGCGATCCGCGAGGTCAGGCTCGGCACCACTGTTGCTACCAACGCATTGTTGGAACGCAGCGGCGCCCCGACAGTAGCGGTCGTGAATCAGGGCTTCAAAGACGCACTTCGCATCGGTTATCAAAACAGGCCGGAGATATTCGCACGCCGGATCAGACTACCAGAGCCTCTATACTCGATGGTCGTTGAAGTTCCGGGG
>CAZISK010000318.1:0-8358 GCA_964541355.1 uncultured Candidatus Obscuribacterales bacterium | reverse complement strand
TGAGCGAGCTGCGTCGACGGCTGGCGAAGGCTCAGACCGAGGTGAAGCGACTCGGTATGAGCGGTCGACCGCAGCGCTTGACCCTTGCGATCCGAAGCGCGTAACGACAACAGGTTCTGCTGGTTCTTCCGGACGAGATAGCGCAGGATTCGGCACGATCAGAGGGCTTGGTGTCAAGATAACGCCGGTTGTCGGCGGCCAGCCTGTGCTCGGTGATCGTCCAGATGCTGGTGGCGCATATGGTGGTGGTTCGAACGCTCGTCCTGGCGGCTCCGGCTCCTCGGGTCGCCTTGATGGTGGTGGCGCATATAGTGGTACTAGTGGTTTCAATACTCGTCCTGGCGGCGCTGGCACCTCTGCCGGTCCGTCGGCTGGTGGAGCAAATCCGCAAGCCGGTTCTGGGTCTCATCCTTCGGGCGGTGGGCAGCCCGCGCGAACAAAGGACGGAGTCGCAAAAGACCCTGAAGAGGTCAATGTCCAGTACGTTAAAGGTGTTGGTCCCAAACTCGCAGGTGTTCTCAATCGCCTGGAAATTAATACAGTCGCGGAGTTGCTGCGCCACTACCCGCGAAGGCATCTTGATTTTCAAAATCGACTGTTGATTCGCGATCTCGAGGAAGGTCAGGAAGTTACCATTTTCGGTATGATCCGTTCTGTCGGGGCGTTCCAATCACGCAATCGTAATGTCTCGGTACTGACAGTCGTAATCTCGGATAATACCGGCAGCATTTCGATAACGAAATTCGTCGGTGGAAAATCCAATAAATACCTCCTTGACCGATACAAAGCGCAGTACCCGAAAGGCGCTCAGGTCCTTGCTTCGGGTGTAGTGGAGCGCGATCAGTACAGCGGCAAATTCGCACTCAAGAATTCAGAGGTCGAGATTCTCGGTCTGGTATCAGACGGAGAGGAGGACCAGCAGGTCAGTATTCATGCCGGAAGGCTGGTCCCGGTCTATCCCTTGACCGAGGGGCTTTCGCTTCGCTATTTGCGAACAATTATGCACAACGCTCTGGAGGCGTACGCTCCATATATCCAAGATCCGCTTCCGAAGAAGATTCGAGACGAACTTGGTCTTATGGAATTGACTGATGCACTGCGCGGCATTCACTTTCCATCGACGGTCGAAGAGAAAGACAATGCTCGTCGAAGATTGGTGTTTGACGAGCTGTTTGCCATACAATTGCAGCTGGCTCACAGGCGACACAAGTTCGATCATGCCAACGAAAATGCGCTTGCCCTCAAGTATTCAGAGGAAGGGCTTGTGAAGGAGTTGATCAAATCGCTGCCTTTCAGGCTCACCGGTGCTCAAGAAAGGGTCTTCGGCGAGATTGCCCGAGATCTTGGTTCCACTAAGCCGATGCATCGCTTGGTTCAAGGCGACGTTGGCAGTGGAAAAACTGTTGTTGCGCTTTTGGCCTGTCTGATCGCCATAGAAAATGGTTTTCAGGCAGCCATGATGGCGCCCACCGAAATCCTGGCAGAACAACACTTCAGGCAATTTCAGAGATTACTTACGCCGCTTGGACTTCGGACATGTCTGGTTTTGGGCAAGCATGGTGTGAAGGAAAGACGCGCGGTCCGGCAGCAAATTTTGTCTGGGCAGGTGCACATCGCCGTCGGAACTCATGCTCTTCTCGAGGACGATGTTGAATTTCTGAATCTCGGTCTCATCATTATCGACGAGCAGCATAGGTTTGGAGTGAAACAGCGTGCCCGGCTCAAGGCTAAAAGTCTGAATCCAGAACTGCTTACCATGACCGCCACTCCGATTCCTCGCACTTTGGCGATGACGATGCACGGTGACCTGGACGTTTCCGAGATTGACGAATTGCCGCCCGGTCGAAAACCTGTCATTACTAAGGTCGGCAGACCTGGGCAGAAGGAGGAACTCTGGAATTTCATCCTTAAGGAGATCGACAAAGGCAGGCAGGCGTACATAGTATTCCCGCTGATCGAGGAGTCGGAGAGCCTGTCTGCTAAGGCTGCTACGAAGGAGTTCGAGAAGCTGCAAGAGAAGTTCGGCGAAGAGGATCCGGCGCGAGGAAAGCGCAAAATCTCATTCGGACTGATGCATGGAAAATTGAAAGCGCAAGAAAAAGATGAGGTCATGGAGCAGTTTCGCAACGGCGTCTACCAGGTGCTCGTATCCACTACGGTGATTGAGGTTGGGGTCGATGTTCCAAATGCATCGGTAATGGTGATTGAGAATGCCGATCGGTTTGGTCTGGCGCAGTTACACCAGTTGCGCGGGCGAGTCGGCCGGGGCGCGGATCAATCATACTGCTTCCTCATCTCCGATCAGAAGAGTCCCACCACTCGAGAGCGACTCGAGATCATGACGCTGACCAACGACGGATTCGTCGTTGCGGAGAAAGATCTCGAGATTCGAGGACCCGGAGAATTCCTTGGCTATCGGCAGAGCGGCTTGCCCGATCTGATACTCGCCGATCTGGTAAAGGACGCCAGGATTCTCGAGGAGGCTCGCCATACCGCTATCGGTCTGATGAAGGAGGACCCGGAGCTCAAGGGGGCGGCCGGGTTGCGGGCGTTGCTGGAGCGCAGAGCAGCGTCCAGCGAAGCGGAGATAATGCGGTCGGGGTAGTGCAACGACCAACTTCCAGCGAAGAGTGGCCTTCAAACTTTCAAATCATCTCTCCTGCAAAGTGTAATTCAGGAAAGTGGTGCAGTTGCGCCTGCTTGCCATCGAGCTTAGCGTTTTGTTCACAATACTATTGTATGCTACTGGAATCGTCGTATTTTCAGGTAGTGTCGCGAGGTTATGATACTACCTGTGGTACGACGAAATTGTTTTTGTCGCGGCGAGCGCCGGTAATGTTAATGCGTGCGTGGTACTGAATGTGGTGCCGCATTGCATTTTGTCCGTAGTTGAGTTCAGTAAGGGTGTCAGATAAAGTAATCGAGTCGTGTTTATGTTAATACAACTCGCATCATCACCTACTGTGGGCACAATATCGTTATAGCGATAGAGCTCGTTACTGCAGTGGTAAGATCACATCAACTGCTAATCTACAGGAGCCGCTCACCTCATGTTGATAAAGACTACTACCGCTTCTTTTGTCGCGCTTTCAATCTGCCTGGTAACTGCAGGCGCCGCCATTGCTGCGGAGACGAATAGTTCTAATCAACCACTCTCCGACGAAGCAAAGACTTCGAATATCTATAAAACCACCGCCCAGCAATGTATGGCTGGAAAACACTACACTGAGGCGATCGAGAATCTGGATAAGGGTATAAGAGCCAATCCGTCGGATGCCTCGTTGCATGCCATGCGTTCTCAGGCGAATCTGAAAAACGGCAATGCTGCGCAAGCTTTAGTAGACGCCAATACTGCTGTAAAGGTCGGTCCCTCTGCGCCGGAAGGATACAAAGCAAGAGGCGAGCTGTACGAAACAATGAAGAAGACTGCTGAAGCGCTGGATGACTATTCGAAAGCGATAAAATTCAGCACTTCCTTCGACCGCGATTTGATTAACAAGCACTATAACGCGGCAACAGCCATGAAGAGACCGGACCTGGCCATTCAAGACTGCAATGCGCTTTTGAATGAAACGCCGAATGATCCGACAATCACTCTGATCCGCGCGCAGCTATATGATGCCGTGAAGAAGTTACCGCAGGCGGTGGAGGACTATGAGCTGGTCTTCTATCTCAATCCAACTCAACGAGCAGTGTCCGCGGCATTGATCAGAGATCTGGACCAGCTAGCCTTTTCCAATCCGGCAAAGTATGTTCTTAAGCGGGCGAAGATCTATGAAAAAATGGGTCGATACGATAAAGCTGCGGCAGATTACACTCGTGTTCAACAGCTCAATCCCAAAGAGAACTACCGTGAGCAGATTGCTTATTTGAGCAGTAAGGCCAAGACTATGAAGCGCCCAGACGCTCAGGACGACATTGCCGAGTGCGATGCCATGTTGGCATCCAAGCCTGATTCGGTCCCTTATCGGCTGAAGCGGGCGGTCCTTTACCAGAAGGCCAATCAGCTCGACAAAGCCAAGCTTGACTATGATTATCTGATCGCGCGCGGGCAGCCCTTTTACTCAGAGAGGGCTCATTGTTTGGGTCGGCTTGGCAAGTATAAAGAGGCCGTAGAGGACATGGATAGAGCCATTAATCTGTCTCGAAAATCTACTGGACCTGATTATCAATATCGCGGATGGCTTTACCAGCAGATGGGAGAAGTCCAAAAGGCGAAATGGGATTACGATCGTGGGCGCGGTGCCGAATCCCGCATGCACGTTCCATCAGCCGCTAATTGAGCAGTGCCAATCTCTCAATTTGCTCGTAGCTGTTTCGTCAATCGTGACTGGTGGCAATAAGTGGTACTGGAGAATGATTCTGGCGCAATCTCTCATTATGATAAACTGGGTCACAATCTCGTCTATTTAAAGATAGAGTTGTATGGTAAAAGTTCTGGTTGTAGAAGATGATGAATTTGTCTCCGGCTTGATTGCAGACTGTCTTAAGCTGGATCACTACGACGTGGAGATTGTCGGGACAGGAACGGAAGCGTCCGACCGACTTCGACTGTATAACTACGACCTGATTCTTCTTGATATTCAGCTCCCTGAGCAGAGTGGGATGGATGTCTGTCAGAAATTTCGCGCGGCGGGCGGCAATACGCCGATAATAATGTTAACCGGCAAGCGTACTATTGATGATAAGGAGGCCGGCTTAAATGCCGGCGCCGACGATTACCTAACGAAACCATTTAACGCTCGTGAGCTGGTCGCGCGAGTGCGCGCTGTTCTCAGACGTCCGCCTGTTGTAACACCCAACAGGCTTGTCATTGGTGATCTATCTCTTGATCCTGTCTCTCATGAAGTTTTGTTGGATGGAAAACGCCTGGAGTTGAAGCCAAAGGAGTTTACCCTCCTGGAATTTTTTATGCGAAACCCAAATCAGGTCTTCAGCACGAGCGACATTTTGAACCGTGTCTGGGTTTCGGAGTCGGATGCATCTCCACAAGCTGTGCGCACTTGTATGCAAAGACTGAGAGACAAGATAGACCGGGAAGGGCTGCCTTCGTTGATCACCACCGTATACGGTGTGGGCTACAAGCTCGAGCACAACGGTTAGGAAAGCTAAAAGACACGGTCTTGCTTTGAGTTTGTATGCGAAGGCTAGACCTCGCGGACAGACAGTCCAGTTTCAGTCACAATAGCTGACTATTCTATAGATAGGCGGAGATTGGAGGGCTGGATGTTGTTGAAACGAGCGCTATCGGCTTCCAATTCAAGGCATCGAGCCAGGCTACGATCTGTGAGTTGTTCGTCAGATGATTTTGCAAAAACATCAGATACGCGACGCAATCGAGATTCGATGCAATCAAGTCAGTTAAGCGCAAGCCACCTGCCATTTTGCAAGCATGCTGCGTTCTGGGCATCTCATCTCGTGCGATTTCAGCTTTGCGATGGCGGAGCTTGGCGCCAGTCCTTTGCTCAACAGACTGGTGATGTTGACGGCCAGTTCAAATTGAACATCCGAAAGCAGATAGTTTTGTTCGATAAGAGTAACCGGATTGGTTCTCTGCCTATACGAAAGAGAAAGAAGATCGAGGGCGTTGCGTTCGCTCATCACTTCTGCGGCATAGAGAAGCGCCGACAGGTTGATCGTCGAAGAATCGAAAGTGTGCTTCGGCATGTGGACGCGAAGCAGAACTTGCATTGCGCTTGCTTTGGTCGACACCGCACGAACGAGAGCAACTGCGTCGCCGTAAGAGAGATGGTTCAAATCCATCAACACGACTGCGTGCATTGCGGCGGACAGGACGTCTATGGAAATAATGTTCTGTTCTGCAGCATATCTTGCCCACGACGAATTGGCGCTGCGAGCGCGCTTGTTGATATCCTCGACTTGTTCGAATGTGAGGATGTCACAGGCTGTGATAACTTGAATGAGCCAACAATCCAGTGCGCTCATTTCAGGATCCATGGAAAAATCTTCGAGCGCCTCATCGGTGGTCACATCGGCGATTGTGGCGTAACGCATGATGATTCTGGCGATGCTTGGCGGCAAGCCGCGGTGGATCAACTGTTGAAGTTGGATGGCCCGGTCTATTGTCTCCGGATTTACCAGTCCATTCATCAACAGAACTACGCCGAGAGGCAGGCGAACCGTTCTGGCTATGTCGAGGCTAGCGGCAAGTGCTTTATCCGTGAGATTGCCGGTACCTACCAGGAGCTGCCCCAGTCTCGCTTCTTCATCTGTCATGGAGGGACTGTTGTGCGCGACTACCTGAGCCATCTTCGACAGGAAGGTTTCTCTCAGTGCTCTGGCGCTGCCTAGCCTGGTATTGGTCTTCATGAAAAAACTCCTCCGCCGCACATTCAACGATTCAACGACCATGGCTCAAAGTTAGCAGCGAATTGTTGCAAAGTGATAACAAATTGCCATTGCGTCGGAATTGGCAGATTAGAATCTGGCGGAATCTCTGAAAATCTGGGCTATTGATATTTCGATCTGGTTTTTTGCATACATGCGTATGGTGAGGCTTCTTTTTCATGACGAACCAGAAGCCTCAGAAAACCAGGTCGATTATTTCTGGACTTTTATTCTCTCGTTGATTTCGAACAGAGCCTTCTCAAGATCGAATCTATGATTCTCTTGCGGTTCGACATAGGAATAAGCTTCTTGTTGCGCGAGAGTTATAACCAGTGCGTATGGGTAATCCCGCTGGCCCAGCGTGGGATGCAGATTTAGATCATCGCCCCAAGAATAGCTCAGAGCTCTACAATCCACCACCAAACCGCTGAACTTCACGAGGTCGTAGAACTCGCGAATCTTCCACCTGATGAACAGAGCATCCTCTTTTCCAGCAGACCCGATCGGATAACTACCGACAAAAGTAATCAGGCCTGCCGTTCGATGTGAATGTTTTTCCTGCCAGATCTGGCATGAAAACTGGATCTGGCTTACATCCAACGAAATCATATTCAGTCTCTTTATAGAGAAGGTCATTGCTTACTTCCGGATCTGTAAGGGCGACCAAGTATATCACGCGAAAATGAATTGAAACGATCCTGTGGCGCCGGAGCTGGTACTACAGGTGGTATCAATTGAAAATCCTGCCGGAACTTCGAAATCGTCTGGATAACCGGCGGAACAGTCAAAAAAATTCTTTTGATATTGATGGTTGTCAATAGGAGTCTCGCGTACTAAGCGACCGATATGGGCATATTGTCAATCAAGTGATGGCAGAATTGATGGGGATGCTGAGATGGCTGACAACGGCACGAATCCAACGTCGGGCGGCGACGAGACGAAGAAAACTCAGCGTGAAGCTTCGCAGCTGGTACTGTCTTTCGAATCTGGCACGAATGATCTCCACCACTCTGACACTTCTGAACAGGACGCGCAGCTTGAGTGTAGCGACGAAGCGCAGCAGATGCTCGAGGGCGAGATGCCGGCGACGGCGCTCAAGACCGTCGGGAAAGCCGCACTGGACGCGACGACGTCCAGATACAGACAGGGCTCTAGTCTGGAAGATGCGCTTCAGAAAGAGGCTCCTCAAGACGATGTTCCGCTTGTCCAGAAGGTCAAGGATCACGATACCAGTTATCCGGCAGCGCTGGGATTGCTGGATAAGTCTATAGAGACTGCTTCGGTCGATGTTGTAGCGAAGCGCGGACTGTTATCCGGCAGCATCACCAGCCTAGTGGATTTGACGGACCGCATCGGCCAGCGCGACGGCACTGGCAGCGCATCAGATCCCGATCTGGAAGCGCTCTGTGATCGTGCTGTTACTGATGGGTCAAAGCAGCTGGAAGACCTTCCAGCCAAGCATCGCGATTTGCAAATTCTGAAGAGCTGCTTTCTTATTGCAAGCGGGCGCGATGACAGCGTCGGGGTTGGTGAAAAACAGCTAGCAGAGACGGTTAGAGATAACCCGACTTTGATGACGGATGAACGCTTCCGCGACAGCATGCTGAGGGCGTATTCGGAAATGTCTGCGATGCGCAGTGCTCGTGGATTGGGGCGATGGGAGACGCGCCTTGATGTTGCTGATCTGCTCACAGAGAAGCACGTAGGTGAACCGAACCCGAGTGTTAATGCGGTACAGAGCCTGAGGACGGCTATTGATACGTTTTCTAAGCAGGGTTACGAGAAATCGGCACAGCTCTTCGATCAAGCTGTGCAATCCGCAGAGATAGAGAACAACAAGTCCCAACGCCTGAGCCTGTCGCTGTTCATTCAGGGACTGGCGCAAGACGCCAATGTTGCCCAGTCGAGTTATGCTGGCGAAGATGTGGCAGTGCTTGTCGATCAACGCGCAGAGCTGAGCGCAAGGCAAGCAGAGGCGTGCAAAGACGCACGGCAGGCGGCTTCTGAATA
>CAZISK010000317.1:0-8359 GCA_964541355.1 uncultured Candidatus Obscuribacterales bacterium | reverse complement strand
CTACGGTGGTCGTCAGTTTTCTGAGCAGTTGCGGCGCTCACACTGTAGGCAGTATCGAGTTGGCGAAGAACGTCTACGTCGAACTGGTCGATTGGCACATATCCGGACTGTGGATTTTTAACTGCCCCGTCTGCTGGGTCCGAGTCGTCAACTACAACAACGTGCCGATCAAAGAGGTGAGAATCAGGTTCAAGACTTTCGGATACAACGGTCAGGAGCTCTCCAGTGGAACTTACACCATGGAAGGTACGATTGGAGCTCGATCTGTGAAAAACTTCGTGGAGCAGACCGTTGGCGTAGTCGATCTGGAGAGCGACATGATCAGCATCGAGTTGGATGCTGTTGAACCCGATTAGATTATGATACTGTATGTGGTGCTTGCGCTAATGCCGCAGGATTAGAGTTGCCAGCAGCACAAGTGCAATCGCGACTATTATGATAATCATGGTGCGAGGGAATGCTTTGCCCGCCGGTTTAACCAGGTGGGAAGGCTCCGCGCCGCCTTTTATGGCAATCAGATCTTCGCGAAACTCCTTAACCGTGTGGTAACGCTGTGCCGGATCTTTGCGAAGCGCCTGTGCCACTACGTCGCGCAAGCCGGCTTGGGCTAAGGTAACTGGTAGAAGCGGCGCTTCATCGTTGACGTGCGCCATGAGAACCTCAAGTGGACCATCTCCGGTAAACGGCGGTTTGCCCGTTACGAGCTCATGCAGCACGCAGCCGAGGGAGTAGATATCGGATCTGGTGTCTATGTTTTTTCCAAGACATTGTTCCGGACTCATGTAACTTGGCGTGCCGAATATCTCGCCTGTTTTCGTCAGATTCGGTCCTGAATCGTCATCGCGAATCAATTTAGCAATGCCGAAGTCGACGAGCTTTACGGATTCGTCGCCGTTATCCTTTACGATAATGATGTTGCCCGGCTTGATATCTCTGTGAATCACTCCTTTATTGTGGGCGTGTTCGAGACCATGGGAGACTTGAACAATCAGATTTATGGCTTGTTCGATCGGAAGCTTCTGCTTCTCATCGAGCAGTTTGGACAAGCTGGTGCCCTGGATGTAGTCCATCACCAGGTAAGATCGCCCCTCTCCATCGATACCGAACTCGTTGACGGCGCAAATGTTGGGATGTTTGAGCGCTGTTGCCGCCTTTGCCTCCTGCTGAAAACGCTTGACGGAGGGCAGATCGTAGACAAATTTGTGATGAATATACTTAACGGCGACCGGCCGATCGAGCAGCATATGCAGAGCCAGATAGACGCGGCTCATACCCCCGTCGCCTATGACATCGATGATCTTGTAGTGACCACCTATGACTTTCCCAATCATGATGTCTTTGACCTGCGCCTGCTCGCTGGTGGCTACGGCAGGAAGCTTTTCATGATACGTAGTCTTGAGTTCGGCAAGGCGAAGATCCTCTTCGTCCTCTTCTTGCACGGTTTTTTCAAGCTTTTGGTCTTCCGGGGGCTTATCAGTCATTTAGCGCTGGTTCCACTCGCCAACCATCATTATAAGGGCAATCGGACAAACAAAGTTGCTCAGTTGCGACATGTCATATTGGTGTCAGAGTTTCGGGCTAACGTTCTGTTACTGCACCTCGCCGCAACATTATTAGTTCCACGATAACGAACATTCCCTCGCCTGAGAGGGTGCGCGGTCCGGCGGGTGGCGGAGCCGAGTCGACAGATGGAAGGAGAATCTCGAATATGGATAACTTGGAATTGGTTTGGGGACAGGGCGGAGACGACAAGGGTTCTGGACTGAGTAAGAGCGTGTACGATGACATTTTCCATCCAGCCAAATTGTCGGGAAATTCCGATAAAAACCGTACTAATGAGGAGTTTGCACCATCAGCGGTATCAGATAAGGGCACGGCTGTATCAGATAAAGGTCCGACCGGTAGTGATGGTCCGATGACTGATGAGCAATACGGGGACATGGCCTATAGCATCAAGAACGATCGAGCGATCGTCGCCAATCTAAAATCGCAGTTGGATAAGGGATTTGCCGATGGCAAGCTCGATCTAGAGAAATTGAAAACGGCGCTGGGTAAGTACGAGCTAGAACTGGAACTCAAGCCGCTCGAGAAGGGCCTGCAGCTGAATATCTCCAGCGGCGGAGAGCTTATCGATTCCGAGGTTTCGAAAACGCCGGATGCTCGCCGTCGGTCCGTGGAAGAACGCTATAAAGACAAGCTCAACGATCCGGAAGTGAAGAAATTCGTGGATCAATATAAGGATGCACTCAAGAGTAAAGTGGTATCACCGGAGATGCTAGACTCTTTACGAAATTTTGGTACAAAAGCGCAGGGAGACGAACGTCTGACGAAAATGATCGGCGAGCTTGGTAAGGTCTACGGCATAGATTTCAAGTTCGATAAGAGCAGTGTCACCATGAGCCGCGATTGGCCGGTTCCGCACGATCACAGTCACGCGCACAACAGGGTCGACGTTAAAATAGCGCTTGACGGCTCGAAGACGGTAGCAACACGCGACACGTATGGTCCCTACATAGGAAAGGATAACAAAAGAGAGATAAGCCTGGATGCAGCGGCAAAGGCATTGTTTGCCGAGCCCCAAAAAGAAGATGATGCGCTCCAATACTTTCGGCTTCCTCGATAATTGTTAAAACCCCGCTAGCAAAGCTAATTAATCCTTCTACTTAGACGTAAAATATCCTTGTGGTTCGAGCACTTTCAGTGCCGCCACGAGGATATTTGCGTTAGACCGCCCTGGTCGTGGAGTGTGAAGGCGGTCGCCGGCCGCCCCTCAGCTTGTTCAAAAGATCAGGAGTTCGCAATCATGTCTTACAGTTCGAGCAGCATTTTCAAGCTTGGCAAGGATTCGACAGCTTACAAACTGTTAAGCAAGGACTATGTGTCGGAGGACAACTGGCGCGGCAAGAAAATGCTCGTGGTTCAGCCAGAAGCTCTTACAATGCTTGCCAAAGCGGCCTTCACCGATGTCTCGCATCTTTTGCGAACCGAGCATCTCACCATGCTTCGCGGCATTCTGGAGGACAAAGACGCCTCGTCCAATGATCGATTCGTTGCTACCGAGCTTTTGAAGAATGCCAGTATTGCGGCTGGCGGCACTTTGCCGATGTGTCAGGACACCGGCACTGCCATTGTAGTTGCTCACAAGGGTGAGCAGGTCTGGACCGACGCTGATGACGCCTCTGCCATCGAACAAGGCATCAAGAAAACTTACAATGAATGCAATTTGAGATACAGCCAGATGGCGCCGCTTTCTATGTATCAAGAAGCCAATACGGGAAGCAATCTACCTGCTCAAATTGAGATCTATTCAGATCCTGGCGACAGCTACGATTTCTTGTTCATCGCCAAAGGCGGTGGCTCCGCCAACAAGACCTTCTTGTTCCAGGAGACCAAGTCGGTTTTGAACCCGGAGGCATTGACCAGGTTGCTGACCGACAAAATAGCAGGATTGGGAACATCAGCCTGCCCTCCGTATCACCTTGCGGTTGTTATTGGCGGTCTATCTGCAGAGATGACGCTGAAGACGGTCAAGCTGGCGAGCTGTCATTATCTGGATTCACTGCCGACCGAAGGCGACCGCTCGGGAAGCGCCTTCCGTGACGTGGCGCTGGAAAAGGAGATTCTTGAGATTACGAGGAAGCTTGGTATAGGTGCTCAGTTCGGTGGCAAGTACTTCTGCCACGATGTCAGAGTGATAAGGCTCCCGCGCCACGGCGCCAGTCTGCCAATCGGTCTCGGCGTCTCTTGCAGCGCCGACAGGCAGATTCTCGGTCGTATCAACCGTGAAGGCATCTGGCTCGAGCAGCTCGAGACCGATCCGGCCCGGTTTTTGCCTGAAGTTGAAGGGGCTGAATTGGGCGGGGAGACATTCAGGGTAGATTTAACTCTGCCGATGAAAGAGATCATCGCGCGGCTGTCAGGAAAGCCGACCGGAACGAGACTGCTTTTGTCAGGCACCTTGCTGGTTGCACGGGATATCGCTCATGCGAAGTGGAAGGAGGCTCTCGAGCGCGGCGAAGAGCTGCCTGCTTACACTCGTGAGCATCCGATTTATTATGCCGGTCCAGCCAAGACACCTACCGGATATGCGTCCGGCTCGTTTGGTCCTACCACGGCTGGTCGCATGGACTCCTATGCCGACATGTTGATGTCGCGCGGAGCGAGCTTGATCACGCTTGCCAAAGGCAACCGCGGCAAGGTCGTGAAGGATGCTTGTGAGAAATGGGGCGGCTTTTACCTTGGTACCATTGGTGGTGCAGCAGCACGCCTGGCGCAGGACTCGATCCTCAAGGTGGAGACAATTGATTTTGCCGAACTCGGGATGGAGGCTGTATTCAAAGTAGAGGTCGAAGATTTCCCGGCTTTCATCGTCATCAACGACAAAGGCGAAGACTTCTACGGAGCCATTGCCGAACAGCGTGTGGCGCTAGCTACCTCAAAGGGTTAATCGATGCGGAAACTCCGACTGTCCATTGTTCTGGCAGCTCTGTTAGCGGTTTTTATCCAACTACCGTCGAGAGCTGAGGCGGCACACGATGCCATACCCAGCAAGGTGCACAAGCCGGACGGCTTCGCGGTAGCGCCCTGGGTGATCGACTCCATCTCCCAGGGAGACTTGAACAAGGATGGCTTGGCGGATGTTGCCCTGATCATTTCGCGCGAAGGTAACGGCTCTTATCCGGAGAATAGAAAACTCATCGTCGCGCTGCACAGAAAAGATGGGAGCTTCGAAAAGGTCGTAGACAATGAAAGTGCGACAGCCCTGATGTGCGGTCCGTCAGGCGGCATTCCGCAAGTTGAAATCAAGAAAGGTGTCTTGATCGTAAGCCACTACTGTGGTTCTCGCGAACGGTATGAATACTGGCACAAGTATCAACTGCGCAACGAGCAATGGCTGCTGATCGGATATACCGCCAAGAGTTATGACAGCTTGCAACCGGACGATCAGAAGTCTATAGATCTCAATACGATGACCGGTGAAGTGTCATGCAGTTGCACTCACAACAAGAAGACCAAGCATGAGCGCATTCTAGAGCTCTGGGCCTCGCCAATCAGCATGGACGAGCCTTCGCCATCAGACTGGGGTGCTCCTGCGGTGCGCTTGCAGGTCGCCGGTAAGCCATCGCCGGTGGTGACTATTCAAGCTGTGCATTCGAAAAAACAGCTGTTCATCAAGACACAGATGGAAGGCGGTTCGTTGGTGGCGGGGGACATCACGTTGACTGACCCGAAAGGTAACCAGATTCCCGCTGACTACTCTCGTACAACTATTTACGGTTATATAGTCAGCGCGTACGATTTGAAGAGCGGTCACTTACACGACATCCTCGCCAAGATACCGTCGGATCAAAGCGATGAGCCGTTGTTGCGCTTGAGTGTCAGCGTCAAGAATGTCGAAGCCCCTTCAGGAAAGTTGAGCACCGGTGGCAAGTGCGCCGGCGCCATTTTTCTATCGCGCCATCACGGAGCGCCACAGATACAGGACGTAGACATGCGCAATGGCGATTGGATTCATCCATTCATCGGCGACGCTCGTGATTGATCTCTTCAAATCAATCACTTGTCAGCGCTGCTGTTTCAACTGATACCGCATAGGGACCTGTTTTCACCTATGCCAAGGTTGATCGACCATGGCAACCTTCTTCGAAGAGGAGCAGCAGCGCGTGCATTCCTACTTCGTTCGAACGGGAGTCGAATGTGTATGATTATTGACTCTGTTTCGGACGACGCATTCTTAGAGAGAGGAACATCAAAACCACGGCGCAGCCGAGCAACGGATAAGCAATTAGAGGTCGGAATGCAATCCAACCGATGGCGATGGTGGCCAGGCTCAATGTAAGCGAAATTGGAAATGCGAAAATTGCGATTCCAAATCCGGCCAGATTACCAAAAATGGGAATCACACCTGCTATTGCTCGTATCGGCGCTGCCATCATGAGCATTCCGACGAACATGAGTAAAACACCGGTGCCGCGTAGCAACCATGTAATCACGTTGTTTTCAGCTTCCGCCTTTTTGAACATCTCTTGCGCCGACACGGTTCCGACTTGGACCAATTCGATGTTGTTGCCATTGCTTGCGGTGTACACGACCAAGCTATTCCCTTCTTGCTTTGCGACAACTGAGCAATTGCCAGGGGGCGCAAATTCAAACGAAACCCGCTCGTCGCCTACACTAGGTTTGGCTGAATTGGCGCCGACATAGAAGTGTCCATCCTCAATGCTGATCTTGTAATTCTTCGCAGCCGGCAAGGCGGCAACATTTGTGTCAGGAGCAACTCGAAATGGTTTCAACGGAATCTTATTGATTATTCCGTCGGTCAATGAGAATGCACCTAGCGTCACGAATTCCGCTTGTTGCTCGAGGGCGCCGAATTTGAAAGCATCCGGATTTCTGTGTCCTTGAGTATGTCGAAAACTGTTCGAGTTAACTAGCCGATCGCTCCAGGCGGGATCGTACCTGTATTCTGTGATTGTTTCAGTGCCGCCGCCTAGTTTGTCGTGAGATTTCGATGATGTCTCTTCCTTCCACTGGTACATCATCACCGTGCGATGCAATTTGATCGCGTTGACCTTGATACCGAAATCCTGGTCCTGAAGCTGTTCTTTAGTAGTGGCATTGCCTGTGATATGAACGAGCTTGCCTTCATTTTCAGGACATACAGCTTTCGCGTCGATCGAGATTACGCTCTTCTCGCCTTCTTGAAGCGCTCTTTCCTGATTGATGGCGCGCGACTCGTTCCACAGCTCCAACGGGAATGCACCAACAAACATAAGGAAACCAAAGAAGGCGGCAAAAAATGATGCTCCGACATTATCGAGCCAGCTTCTTTGTGATCTCTCCGTAAAAATGTCTGTCATATCTGTCTCCGCGAAGGACGATAGAATCGATTATAGGGTTGCGGAGAATCGTTACTCCAAACATACACTTTACTTTCATGAATCCATCGTTCGTCCTTCGCGATGCGTGCATTTTCGCAGCGCCAGTTAACATCAGAATTAAGAAGGTTGAAGGCCGTGGATAGCTAACTCGTTTCCACCCAGAAAGCAAGACGGATGTTTAAAAACGAGGAGCTGGGCATATGAATATCTGGTGTCTTAATCGCATTGTGCAGATAATTGTCTAATCAAATAGTCAACTCAAATCCCCCAGATGGTCAACGTGCGTCAATTCGGTTCGGCGAATTTCTCGCTGCATTGGACCTTCTTCCGCCCGAAGATCTCGTCAACGCGCTCAGGGCGTCGAAGCAGCTGGGAATACCAATAGGACGCACTCTTGTTGTCAGACGCCAGATATCCAATGAAGATCTTGGTCGATTGCTCGAATTTCATGGACTCTACAGGCGCGGACTGTGCGATCTCGAGCATGTGCGCGAAGCGTTCAAAATAACCAAGGAAAGAGGGCTCAACATCAAAGACTCGCTCGAGGCGATCGGCTGTCGAGTCGACGAAATCGAGTCGGTTCGGCTCGGTGAGCTGTTATTGGCGGCGCAATTGCTCGATGTCGACCAGCTCAACAGCGCGCTCTCCTTGCAGGAATTGAGCGGACTGCCGTTGGGGCGTGTGCTGTGCTTACACTTCAATTTCGCCAGCGAGCTGATTGATGCTGCTGTTGGGTTTCAATCCAGTATTCGCCAAAAACAGATCTCATACGCCGATGCGGTCGATCGACTGAAAATTATTCCGTTGTCGCTGCCACCAACGACGATGAAGCCGGTCATCGAGCTTGAGCTGAGAGATCTGCTGGTAGCAGGAAAGGTATGCACTGAAAGCGATTTAGTTACGGCTACGAATTTTGCTATTGCTAACAATCTGCCGCTCGAGCAAGTTCTAAAGACTTTCGACTGGCTTGATCCTGCTCTTGTTTCTGCCACCCTGGGATTGAGCAAACTTGTTGAAGGCGGCTATGTCACCGGACATGAAGCGGTCAACTTCCTGCTCAATTCCGATCTGACTCGCAAAAAAACACCGGAATCGCAAGACGACAAGATTGGAGAAGTGCTCAATTTGCACAAGTTCTTGCTGGCGTGCGGTTTCTTAAATCCACAAGACATCAAGGAGATCGCTCGCATCATCGTAACGCGCAAGAGCGAGTTTGGAGCGCTGGTAGGCGTTACCGTGGATGATTCCACGACCAAAGAAGAGTTACAGAAGATGGTTTTCGATTGTTTTGCATCTGACAAGCTCCTTGCCGACCTGCTCCAGAATATGTTCGGCAGTGACGAACTGGTCATTACACACGCTCGCAATCTTGTCGACCTACTCGCCATCAATGGTGCCACGGTAGAGCAAGCAATTCTCAGCTTCGCCTCGATCCGGCGAGATCTCGCTAAATTCAATACCATATCCGGTTCATAATG
>CAZISK010000316.1:0-8360 GCA_964541355.1 uncultured Candidatus Obscuribacterales bacterium | reverse complement strand
AATCTGCTCGGCAATGCCATCAAGTTCTCGCCTCCTGATGGCAAAATATCTATTTTGGCCAACGATCAGGATGGTTGGATCAACGTCAGCGTTATCGACCAGGGGCGTGGAATTCCTGCGGAGCATTTGGATTTCGTATTCGAGAGATTCCACCAGGTAGAAAGCAGCGACGAAAGAGAGCTTGGCGGAACCGGTCTCGGATTGCCTATCTGCAAAGCCATTGTTCAGGCACATGGTGGAATAATCGGTGTGAATTCTGAACCCGGCAAGGGCAGTACATTCTGGTTTAAAATCCCGATAAACAGCGGAACCTGACAAAATGCGATGCCTGTTTGCTAAAATCGAAAGGTGCAAATGGGCCACAAACTAAGATTTCTGAATGTCCAAAGTTCTGTTAGTAGAAGATGATCTGAATCTCTGTGAAAACATCAAGGATTTGCTTGTTTTAGAGCAATTCACGGTAGAGGCTGTTATGGATGGACGGGAGGGACTGGATCGTCTGAAGTTGTATCATTACGATCTGGCCATACTGGACTGGGGACTGCCAGGATTGAACGGAATCGAGGTGTGCAAGCAGTACAGAGATTACGGCGGCAGCTGTCCGATACTAATGCTGACAGCCAAGTCCTCTGTTATCGAAAAGGGAATGGGCCTGGACGGAGGCGCAGATGATTATCTCACGAAACCGTTCGAGACAGTCGAGCTTCTGGCTCGCGTTCGCGCTCTTTTGAGACGACCGGTTCTCTACAAATCCACTGTTTTGTCGCTGGCCGACATCGCCCTGGACGTCAGCAAACATCGCTTCACCGTTCGGGATTGCGAGATGCCTTTGCTGCCAAAAGAGTTCATGCTCTTGGAATACTTGCTCAAGTATCCGGGCGAGGTGATCAATCAGGAAGCGCTGCTGAACAAAGTCTGGTCCTCTGAATCCGACGCCACTACTTTGGCGGTTCGTTCTTGTGTAAAGCGCTTGCGCAAGAAGTTGAGTGAGGGGGGCAGCAGCGTGACAATCAAGGCGATCTACGGCGTTGGTTACAAGATAGAGATAGAGACGGAGACAGAGACAGAGAAGTAGTCTTGTTGTTCTTTAGTTTTGGAATCTACAAGGCTGATTAGTTGCACCATTGACGGTACTACCCTAGCCAATGATACTCGGCACTCAAATCTAAAGTTGTCGACCACCAAGTTATTCTGCTAGCCTGGTAAGTGTTTGCTGGAATTACAAATTGCAGTAGAGGTTCGATGAAACCGATCTGGAAGCCTCCTTTGCGGGTGTCTTTCGAGCAAGAAGGCGGACTCGTTCTTCGCTCTCACCTGGTCAAAAGTATCACGCGAAGCAGCTTCACGAATTTCAAACGGCGTCTCTTAACCCTTACGAATCTTCTTACTATCTTTTTTAATAGCTTGCAAACTGAAATACCGGGGGCGCGAAAACAGACTCCGCGTTAGCAGAGTCTGCTCACGTCCCCGGTACGAACCTATGCCGCTGTCCGATCACTCAGCGACAGTTAGCTCTTCTTCTTCTTTCGCCCCTCCGCCTCCTTGCGGCCCCAGGCGCGTCCGTAGGACGGGACTTCGCGCCGCACCGGAGAGGGCAACACAGTCAGACTGATGCCCCGGTTGGTCGGCTGGACGTGCGGCTCGACAGAGTTGCCGGCGCGCAAGAACTGATCGTAGAGAGTGCGCGCGGCGAGCAGGTACCGGTCGACCGGAATTCCCACGAGCTGCGGCAGCACCTCAGGCATGCACGACTCGATCACGTCCTGGTCTTCCTTGAGGATCTTCTCACCCAGGTTCTTCAAGGTCTCGTCCATGGTCGGCTCCTTGTCATAGTTGCGGCAGCCGTACATGCGGATGAGGGTCTCGTTCTCGTCTTTCGGCGTGAACGTGAACAGCGTCACGTCCTTGTACTTGCCGATGGAGAAGTCGTTGACCACCACCGTCGGCAGGTGGAACCGGCAGAAGACCGTCACGTCCGGGTTTTCACCGGCCTCCGGCATAGGAGGGAAGAACCAGCCCTTGGGGTTGATCTTGACCTTCACCGTGCAAGACACCTCGTGCTCGCCCTTGGTCACCTTGTAGTTGTCACGGAACGGAAAGTCGCCGTGCCCGAAGGTCTGGGCGTGCAGGTACGAGAAGTGCGTGAAGTCGATCAGGTTTTCGACCATCGGCCGCACAGAGCCGCGCCAGATCACCTCGTGATACAACTTGTGGAACTCGGGCTTCTCGAATTCCGGCACGGTCACGATCGGCAGCCGCTGTGCTTCCGGAGTGTCGCCGAGGAAGATCCAGATCAGCCCGTACTTCTCGACGACCGGGTAGGAATCGATCAGTGCATTGGTCGGAATCTTGCCGCCGTTGATGATCGAAGGCACGGACTTGCACCTTCCGTCCGACCCGAAAGCGAACTGGTGGTACTTGCACACGAGGTTGCCCTCGTGGACACATCCGAGCGCGAGCGAAGCCCCCATGTGCGGGCAGACATCGTTGACTGCGGCGTACTTGCCGTCGCCATCGATGAAGAGAGCCAGGTTTTGGCCCAAAACCGTCTTCTTGAGCGCCTTGCCCTTCATCTCGGGAGCGGTCAGCTCTGAGGTCTGGGCTACGGCGTACCAGGAGTTTTTCAGCCATTCTTTCATTGTGGTTACTCCACTAGTTGGGACGGCTTCGATCAGCCGCCCGCAGTATTGCTTGTCGGCATGAACTCACTCGAACAGCAGGATTGCCGCCATGAGCCCAATGCCGAACAGCGAGACAAGGAAGTACTGGAAGCCGCCACCTTCTTGACTCTCCTGCCGCACGTGCGGAACCAGGATGGAGGCAGCGATGTAGAAGAGCGCACCAGCTGCGATCGCTGTTGCGATGAAGACGAACGACTCGACCTGGCTTCCAACCAGGTAAGCGACAACGATTCCGACGAGCGACAACAAGCCGCTCAGGAAATTGGTCATTAGAGCCTTCGCCTTCGAGAAACCGGAATGCCGCATTACGGCGTAGTCTCCCAGCTCGAGAGGAATCTCGTGCAGGAAGATGGTTACCGTCGCTGCTACTCCAAGTGGAACGCTGACGAGGAACGACGTCCCGATGACGATGCCGTCGAGGAAGTTCTCGATGCCGTCGCCGATTGCGACCAGGTAGCCTTCGGAGCCTTCCTGTCGGTCGTCGCTCTTCTTCGGTCGGATGAGCAGGTCGAGCGCGTAGAAGCTGACCATTCCCCCGAGAAGGAGGAATGCTGTCCACAGTCCTACGTGCCCGTGACCGCGGTGGTCGTGTGACCCATGGGCATGACCACCGCCGGTAGTGGCGTGGTCGTGTCCATCGTGGTCGTGATGATCGTGGTGGTCGTGTCCATCGTGGTCGTGATGATCGTGGTGTTCGTGTCCGGTCGTGACGCTTTGTTCAGCGAGCCATTCTTGCTCGAGAGTCAGGGCATGCGGCAGAAGGTGCAACACGGCATTTCCAAGCATGGCACCAGCGGCCAACGCCAGAAGCACGTGAGACACGCGTTTGTGCAAGTCCTTACCCGAGAAGAAGGTAACCAGACCGATCAGTGAAACCATGCTGACAAGTAAACCTGCCAACAGTGCGTATGCAAGAGCCATGGTTAGTCCCCATAGGGTGGTGTTGCAAAGCGCTGACTTACCGCGTGCCGCGAAACTGACACAGCGTCGAGTTCGAGGCGATCAACCGAAAGCGGGCGCTTTCAGAGGAGTGGACCGCTTCCGGCTTGTCGCCGCAAGAGTCTTTGGTTGGGTGTGTCAGAGCTTCGGTAGAAAAGGAGAGAATTCCTTTAGAATTCAAGAACGTTTTTGATGCTTAGAAACTAGAAAAGATATAGAGTGCTAAGCAAGCTAGATCGACCTGTCAAGAGGATCTTGGCATACGTGGCGCTACCACCCTTCATGCCAACAACAGCTACTCGAAAGCGCTACCTGACAACTCAATGTATTGGTAATTGATAATGAAATTCATTCTCAATATGAGTTAGCGAGCATTGCGCTAACACCACAAGATCGAAAGCCCGATCGCGCCTCAATCGCTTAACCGTTTACCCTTTAACCACCTGGCAACCAAATCGACTAAACTTCATCCAAAAATCGACTTTAGATTCGCCATTTGCCCATCATCAAGCAATAGCGAAAAAAGTGGCGTGGCGAGCAAATCAGATGGCTCTCGTGAGGAGTTATTACTCCGAGTGAACTAGAAATATGATTATCTCATCGGAATCTCAGCTCAGCGTTGTATCGTGTTCATCCGCTCCGTACCGACGGGGAAGGCTTCGCCTCGAACTCGAGAAAGTCACATTTGAAAAGGGAGAATTTTGGCGGTGGAGAAATTTGATTTAGAGATTCCTGACCTCGTAAAGGGTTGGAGCATGTGGTCGGAGCTGCATTACCCAGAGGACTTCGAATCCGGAGTCATAAGCCGTAGAGAACACGAACTGTCCAACGCGACACTACTCGAGATAGGCTGCGGCGATGGGAGAGTAATCAAGCGACTCGCCACCTTATGTAAAAGTGTAGTAGGTATCGATCGCAACGAAGAAATGATCTCACACCTGCAATCAGAGCAAGCAGCAGCGATAGAACAACTCACACGGAGCACGAATGCAGCACAGCCTCCTGTAGTCTCTTTCGAAAAAATGAGCGCAACCTCCCTGGAGTTCTCCGATGAGAGTTTCGATATTGCCATAATGCCCTGGTGTTTACACCAGATCGATGATAGAAAAAAAGCACTGAGCGAAGCAAAGCGCGTGCTAAAGCGGTCCGGCCGTATATTCGTATTCGCGCTGCTTCCTCGCGGCGACTACGAAGAGCTAGTCAAATCGCTTGGGCTCGATCCCGGTCCGCAAGTTGATCCTGTCTCGGCTTATGAACAGCCGCTCAAAGATACATTTGGCACAATCAAATCATGCGAAGGAATTGGACCGGAAGAAAGCAAACATCACTTCGGATTCACATTCAGATCTCTCGAAGAAGCCATTCACTGCTGGGATTGGGCGCTCCGCAACTGGCATTCGCACGTGCCCACTAGAGACGACATAACATCGATTTCAAAACAACTTAACGACAGAGTCGGTGAAAACCGAATCAGCATGGACATTCGCGGCAACCTGTATGTATGCGAGAAACGAGCAACTAGCCAAGAGGATAAAAATGACGATGAAGAAAATTGATGTGCACACCCATATATTGCCGGAAAAACTGCCAACCTGGAAGGAGAAATTCGGATACGGTGGGTTCATCACCCTGGATCATCACGCCGACTGCAAAGCACGCATGCTGCGAGACGACGGCAAATTCTTCCGCGAGATCGAAAGCAACTGCTGGGATCCCACACAACGCGCCGAGGAATGCGACCAACAAGGCGTGGCAATGCAGGTGCTCTCCACTGTTCCCGTTATGTTCAGCTATTGGGCTCAACCCCAAGATGCTCTCGATGTAGCGATGTTCCTCAACGACGACCTGGCTGAAAGAGTGAAAAAACATCCGGATCGGTTCGTTGGAATCGGCACGCTGCCACTACAGGATCCTGATAAATCAATCAAAGAGCTGGAGCGCTGCATGAAAGACCTCGGCTTCCGCGGAATCCAGATCGGCACTCACGTCAATGAGTGGAATTTGAACGAACCAGCGCTATTCCCAGTCTTCGAAGCCGCCGAAAAGCTGGGCGCCGCTATCTTCGTGCACCCCTGGGACATGATGGGAGAAGCGAGCATGCAGAAGTATTGGCTTCCATGGCTCGTAGGAATGCCGGCTGAGACGACTCGCGCCATCTGCTCTCTTATCTTCGGAGGTGTTTTCGAACGATTGCCGAGGCTTAGGTTTGCCTTCGCCCATGGTGGCGGCTCCTTCTCTGCTACGGTTGGCCGAATCCAGCATGGATTCGAAGCCAGACCGGATCTCTGTGCAATTGACAACAAAAAAGGACCCAAAGATTATCTCGGTCACTTCTTTGTCGACTCGCTTACGCACGACGCTGACATGCTGCGCCATGCCATTAGACTATTCGGCGAAGACAAAATCATGTTGGGCACCGACTACCCATTCCCTCTTGGCGAAACCGAAGCTGGCACGCTGATTGAGTCGATGGCTGACCTGTCCCAACCAACGAAAGACAAATTGCTCTATGAGAATGCAAAAGAGTGGCTTGGAATCAACCAAAAGGTTTTAGCAGGGAAAAACTGATTGCTGTCCAGCGCTAATTAAAATCACCATTAGAGCCGACTGTTCGAGAACGAACGCGGCTCTTTTCTTTTGCAAGACGGGTTACTCATGCAGAATCTACCGGTGACTGTAATCAGTTTGCCGGGGCTTCAAATCGTCGGTTCGTGCTTTGGGATTGAAGTTTCAGCAAAGGTTGTGATGTTCAACTACTTGGGGAAGAAGCTCGAAAACAAACTGTTATCGACGTGGACGTTCATCATGGACTCGTCGCCACGACACTACTCTTGCCGTGAACCCACAAGTGTAAAGTGCTTAAAGTGCCGAAATGACAAAAAGCGAAGAAGATGCCGACGGCGAAGAGGTGCATCCATGTCCCTCTCCGCCGTCGGCAGCCACCCAGTGGGTATCACTTCTTCTTACGGATGTCGCTGGCAAGCAGGCGCTCGATCGGCTTCCCACCATTAGTAGCATGCACTTGCACGATCTCGGCGGTATCGGCTTCCGTAACGCCACCGTATTGAACACCATTCGGGGTAATGATCACCGTGGGACCTGTGCTGCAGAGCCCCATGCACCCTTCGGCGCAGACTTCGACCTTGTCCCCTACCCGCTGCGACTTAATTTCGAGCTTGATCAGCTTCAGAACCTTCTCTCCATCACGCTTGGAGCAACGCTTGCCCTTAGAGCAAACATGAATCGTTGTTTTCTCTGGCATATAGCACCGTGCTTCGTTTCTAGGAGGAATATGCCGAGACGTGCGCCGGCAGTGCATGCCGTACGTCATCCGTCGCCAAGGTGTGGCGCTCTCGGCTTTGCGATCTTTAGAGAAGGTGGCATTCCAGGTGGTTGGAACGCCGCCTTCTCCTTCCACATCACATCGTCGTCGGGCATGCCGACATCATTGAGTCAAGCTTGACTCGAAGCTCGCGGAGCCACGAGCTCCGATAGCTTGCCGCCGTCTCAGGAGGAGGTTCCGTTCCCAGCGATTGGGAGCGAGCCCGCCTCCTTCGGCGCACACTTCCCGTCGTCGACGGGCGTGCCGACATCATCAGCTTTTGAAACGCTCGGGGCAACGACCGTCAGTGCGGCATTGCTGCTTGTGGCCACGGGCAAGTCGACGGACACAACCGACGCCAACGTGACGTCAACACCGCTGCCACGTTCGGGCGAGTCGGCTACCAGCACTTCAGGCACAGAACTCACTTGCACGGCTACCGCCGTCTGCAGCGTGATGTCACTGGTGTGTTCGTCTCCTGCCGTTGCCGGACTCTCGTAGGAGAACTCCGCATCGAGCCGATCGTCGAGCCGCGTTCCGTAGAACGTATTGAACCAGTCGCCGCAGACCCGCGTGTGGGTATCACGCAATCGTTGCAGGTAGCTGGTCCAGTCGCGCTTACGAGTGAGTAGCTTGTCGAGCACCGCCTGAAGCGGTCCTTCCTGCTCCTTGCGGAACGCCTCGAGCGCGCCATCGCGCCCCTGCTCGAATCGCTTGAGCTGACGTGACAGAGGGATGCCACCCAGGTACCGGCCGGCTTCAACCGAATCCCGGATGAACTGCTCGTCCTCCTCGCCCTCCACCTTGTTGCCGACGACGAAGGTCTTCTCGGCGATTTCCGCAGAGACGCCGATGAAGTCACGGTAGACGCCAACCGACTTTGCGGTGGGCTCGACCACGAAGACGTTCATGTCGTAGGCGAACCAGAGCGAGGTCGCCAGGTTGTCGGTACCAGCAGTGGTATCAGCCACGACGAAGTCGTTGGCACCGTCGAGCATGTGATGCAGGATGGCAGCCAGCCCGAACAGCTTGGTGTGGTAGCACGACCCACCCACATCAGCGGACTTATAGTGCCCGACCGTGAGCAGCGCAATGTTGCCGTCCATTAACGCGTAGCGCTTGAGGAGCTCATCATCGGGTTTGACGCGAATGAAGTTGGACTTGACCGAAGGCGGTGTGGTCGCCAGCATCGGACGTTCACCGAGGTCGGTCCGAGCACCGCGAAGATGATCGATCACCTCATCGAAACGGCTCTCGAGGTGAACGGAATCACCGGCAAGCCCGAGAGCAGTCTTGAAGTGGGCGTTGACGTCGGCATCAACGGCGAGAACAAAAGGGTAACGCGCGGCGAGAAAACGGACAAAACCAGCAGCCGTCGTGGTTTTGCCGGAACCGCCCTTACCGAGGAATGCGATACG
>CAZISK010000315.1:0-8365 GCA_964541355.1 uncultured Candidatus Obscuribacterales bacterium | reverse complement strand
GATAGTTCAAATTCCAGGTCTCGGACTTATGCCCCGCATAGGCATCCGAGTCGCCGTGCTCATCGCCATCCTCGGCAGCGGCGGTCTTCTCGCGACACGGTTCGGTACGAAGCCTATCTCGGAAAGGCGGTAGAGTGAAGCGATTTTCTCTTATAGTATATTGAGAGGATAGCTCGCCGTGCCCTGATTGAAGACCGATGAATGTTCTACTATCACCGTATCTGGTTGCGCGGGTCCGATAGAATGACAATCTACCAGCGTGGTACAGTATTGCTCAGGCGGTTATTGGCCGAGCGAGCTTAAATACCATTGACTAAGCAAAACCGAAAAACTCAACTTCAGACTGATTCTGACCAAGTGTCCGAACGCGCGCAAATGCTGACCGCACTCCACACCTTGCTGTTAATGGCCACATCATTTCTGATCGGAATGCTGACCAACAGTGTTTATTGGGCCACAGTTTGGTTTTGCTTTTATCTTTGTGCCGTTTTTGCCTATCTGATAGTCGGATTAGTACGCAGCGACAAACAGCGTGATCACGACGACAGGGTAACGCTACTTTCTCAGCAGCTTGAAGAATCCCAACAAAGAATGCTTGCGTTGGAGACCGAAGTGGAGTTTCTCAAAGGGCTAAAACAAGTCGACAAAGTCGACATTTCTGATCAGCAAGAGCTTCGGTAGTAAGGCTACTCTTCCAGCTGCCCCCCAACTGACGTATTGTCATTAATCCATGCTGCCGCAAATGTAGCGACAACAATAACAGCCAGACCCATGAGGAATGACATAAAAGACCTCGGAGAGGGGTTTTCGATTAGTTGCAAATAGTGTACTGCGATGCCATTTACTTTAGATCGTCGAATTTGAAAGTTTACACATTAATATGCAATCAGTTGCCAATACACATGTCTGGACACTGTATGTATATGCAGACTACCAGAAGGCATCCTTTCGGTTGGTTTTTGGGTGAACTACTCGTTGGTCTGGCGGTTGCGGTTGCTGAGCTCGCGCTGGCACCGTCCCGGTGTTTACGCAACGCGGGAGGGGAGGGCGCGTTCGACCTGGAGTTGGCGGCTGGCTTCGATGATGCGGTCATAGATTGAACGGATCCTAGCCGCAATTTGTGGGTCGGCACAATGAGAGCTAATGCGCTCGATTACTTCCCTTTCGCGGGCCACGTCACGAGCGGGCGCTTTCAATTCCTGCTTGAGATCGCCTACTCGCAGCGCGTATGCGAGGCGCTCTTGAAGGAGGCGGGCAATTTGCGCATCGGTTTTGTCGATCTCGCGACGGACGGAGTTGAGCTCTGCAATGAGAGAATCGTAGCCAGCGGCTCGGTGACGGGTGTTCTGATCGTCGCGCGGTGCATTGCCACCGTCCAGATTGGAGCGTGGGGCAGAACTTTGCGGAATGGCAGAAGCTTCAATGGAGCGTGGTGCAGATGTTTGCACCGTGGCGTTGGCGCGAGAAGCAGGTTCGGCACTGATTGCCAGCTGGCTTGTGGTCTCAGGCCGCTCTTCGCGATTGCGGATGTGAACAGTTCGACCGACCGCCGCGGCAATGGGCTCGATGCTTCGGACGATGTCGATCATGTCCTGAAGGGAAATAGCCTGGCGGGCGTCAGAGATCGACTTTTCGGGCTGGGGATGGCATTCGATCATTAGGCCATCGGCGCCGCACGCCACGGCGGCTCTGGCCAGGTCGGCGACGAGCTCACGGCGACCGCAGGCGTGCGACGGGTCCACGATAATCGGCAGATGCGTCATCTGGCGAAGCGCGACGACTCCGCCGAGATCGAGGACATTGCGCGTAGCGTTGTCGTAGCTTCTGATGCCGCGCTCGCAGAGGATGACGTTATGATTGCCGCCTGCCATGATGTATTCAGCGGCCAGCACAAGCTCTTCGAGTGTGGCAGACAAGCCGCGCTTAAGAATGACTGGCTTGTTGAGCGTGCCTACGTGCTTCAGCAGTTCGAAGTTTTGCATATTACGGCTGCCGATCTGGAGAACATCGGCGGTCTCAACCGCGATATCAGCTTGCTTCTCAGACATGACCTCGGTGATGACCGGCATGCCGTACTTTTGAGACGTATCGGACAGAATTTCCAGCCCTTCTTCGCCCATTCCCTGGTAGGAGTAGGGCGAGGTACGGGGCTTGTAGACGCCACCGCGGATAGCACCCACACCCTGTCCTTCAAGTGTTTTGCCGACCTGCTCCATCTGGTCCTTGCTCTCGACTGAGCAGGGTCCACCTACGATGAGCAGCTCCTTACCACCACAGGTCACACCTTTACCAAGTTCGACGACCGTGCGTGGTTTGTTTTCACCCAGACTGGCTTTGAGTTCGTTAGACATTTTTGGTTCTCCGAATAGTTAAAACGAGGCATGTAAAAAGACCGGCTTCGAAGTCACCCCGAGCCGGTCATCTTGGTCGCTACCGCGAACCTCGATTACCGCTCGGGGCGGGTAAATGCGAAAAACCAAAAGGAACCGATTTGTAGCGCGTTGAGTTCAACCTGCTGCTCTATAGACGGCAAAGCCAGGAGTCGGGCTGCCAGACCCGCTTGCTCTTTCGCTGTTTGCCTTCTACCAATCATTACTCTCAACCTTTTCTGGATTCTCTTAAAACAAAAGGACCGCTGCTTGTCTTGCATGCGGTCCACCTCGGGTATACAAACGTGATTTAGATCACCCCAGGCGAACCTCTGTAAACCAAAAGAAAAATCCAAAATTACGCATGATTTCCATATATAAATAGGGCGGAAGCCCGAATGTACGATATGCAGCCCATCCTAGGTGATGGGCCAAATCTCGTCAAGTGAATTTGTAGCTGGATGAAGTCAAACCTTCCATGCGTAGTATCATGATGGGCGCCAAAAGTCCGACGAGTGCACCGACTCGGTCTGGTTTACGTTTGTAAATTCGTAGAAGGTTACCTCTATAGATGAACATTCTTCTTGCCATAGATGGCTCCACATTTTCACACGCTGCTGTAGACGAGGTGCAAAAGCGCCCGTGGCCCGACGCTTCGCATGTGCTTGTGCTGACGGTGATCGAGCCTTTTCATCCTGAATATGCGGGATTGCACGCCAATTTCGTACCGCTAGCCATGGAAGCACAGAAAGACCTTTTTGATGGAGCGCAGAAACTGGTATCTGAAACTGCCGATGCACTGAAAGAAAAGTTTGGCGCCGACAAGGTCTCGTTCGAAGTCAAAGAAGGTTTTATCAAAGACCAGATCATCGAGACTGCTAATGAATGGCCCGCCGATCTCATTGTGCTCGGCTCTCATGGTCGCAAGGGCATTACCAAGTTCTTGCTCGGCAGCGTATCGGAAGGTGTTCTTGCACACGCGCCGTGCTCCGTGGAGATTGTCAAAATCCGCGCACACGGGGCGAGACCTCATCGTTGAGGGCGACGCATGGGCGTCGCCCTATAGCCATGATTGGAAGGACGATGCGTCGCCTTCATAGGGACTACTCGTTGAGTACCTTGTCGGTACTTGACCGCGTTAGCCACCATAGGCCAAGGGCGCCGCTCCGGCTAATGCCTGGATAAACTCTCGAAGGTCCGCATGCTCCATGCTGGCGCTGTGGAGCGTGGCTCTCTGAGCGGCGTCTTGGTGTTTGGCGCTGTCCTCTCTACCCATACGGGAGCGTTACTTCTCTCGACTATGGTGAGTTTTCTTTCTCGTTTACTGAGATCAGTTCCTTGAGGCCAAGGTCCGCCGAGGCGCAACCGACGAGGGATGTCGTCTTGTGGGTCTTCAAGACTTCGGAGATTGAGGCTTCAAGCGCTTCCAGGAATAGATCCAGCTGGGCTTGTGTAATCACCAGTGGTGGCTCTACTCTGAGTACTCGTGCGTTGATATAGGTGCCTGAGATCAGGAAGTTCCTGGAGAACAGCTCCTTCGCGACTGCATATCCAAGCTCGTTATCGGCGAACTCCATTCCAAGCATCAAACCAACACCGCGAGCACATCTCAGGACGGTCGGATACTTCCGGGCGAGTGCGTTGAGTTTCAGCAACAGATATTCGCCTTTCTCGCGTGCCTGGTCCAGGAGGTCCTCTTCCAGGAGGACAGAGATGGTGGCAATCGCAGCGGCGCAGGCCAACGGATTGCCTCCGAACGTCGTGGTGTGGAGGAATGGGTTCGCGATGTACTTTTCCCAGACTTTGGCAGTTCCAACGCAGGCACCAATCGGCATGACACCACCACCGAAGCCTTTACCCAATGCCATCAGATCCGGTGTCACATCGTCGTACTCGCAGTAGAACATCTTACCCGTACGTCCCATGCCGGACTGGACCTCGTCGAAAATCAGCATGGCACCGAAGCGATCGCAAAGCTCGCGAGCAGTTTTCAGATAACCGGGTGGTGCAACATTGATACCACCCTCCCCTTGTATCGGCTCCAGCACAAATGCGGCTACCCGATCGCCTGAGAAATCATTGCATTCCAGGGTCATCTTGAGCGCCTGGAGATCACCGAAAGGAATGTGGGTCCAGTTCATCAAAGGCAAGAATGGCTCTCTGAATACCGCTTTCGACGTTCCACCCAAAGAGCCTAAACTCTTGCCGTGAAAACCACCTACGGTGCCCACAAAGTGGTGTCTTCCGGTAGCCAACATAGCCATTTTCAGACAGCCTTCGACAGACTCCGTGCCTGAGTTGGTGAAAAAGGCAAATTGAAGGTCACCTGGGGTGATCAAGGCAACCAGGTGCGCCAGATAGGTTCTCAGCGGATCGATCAGTTCCTGCGAGTGGATGCATTGCTTATCTATCTGATCCTTAATTGCTTTTAATACTTTAGGGTGCCTGTGACCGACGCTATAGATGCCGAAGCCACCGAGCATGTCGATGAACTCCTTGCCGTTTATATCCCGAAAAATAGCGCCCTCATCCTGCCACTCCACCGCCGTGTAGTCGGTACTCACCGATTTGCGATATTGCAAGAAGCCCTCATTGACGTGATCTTTCCAATATTGAGCCGACTCTTTGATGACCTTTTCTCGCTCTCCAGCGTCGAGCTGCTTCTTCTCAATGAGACTGAGAACGTCTTTTGCTTTGCTTTTCGCCTGGTTGAGATCTTGTGGCATGATTGCTCGCCCCGGTTGTCGAGAGGAAATATCGCTCTAGATCTTACCGCTATATATAAGAGAATAACGCGCTCCACTTGGCAGCGCGTTACATAAAAAACGATAATCTTGACTTGCAAGCACTGGGCAATAAGGTTTCGTGACCAACATGGCGAAACGGTCCCGTGACCGCTAACCCTGACTAAACCTTCGTTTCAGCCTTTGCATCGGCCTTGTCTTCGGCTTCTTCATCCTTCGACTCGATATAAGGCTCGAAAAACACCTTTCGTCCAGCCAGGAAAAAGAACGCGATCGCCAACCAAGTGAAGCAAATCGCTACAAATACTGGCCAGGATATGGGTACGAAGTCTTCCATAATATGTATTTTGTCATCCTTTCTTCTAGAGGAGCCGACTTCAAAGAAATGAGGTGGATCCCATGTTCGATATACCCGTAACTAAACACAGATTATAAACATTCAATGGGATCTTGTGATTCTCTCTAAAGAAGTGTCTTACCCCTTGTTATTTCAGGCAAATAGCCAGTTTGCAACTCTTATCGAGCACATGGCAAGCCTCGTTTCATGTGATATAAAGAACAGAACCTTTTACCATCAGGACCGAGGGGATATTGATGATCGCTACCAGACGGTATTTACCGATTTCACTGGCGCTCTTTCTAGCCGCCAGCAGCACCGGCAGCGCCTATGCAGGCTCCGTGCTTGATCCCTACGCGCATATCAAAGCGCCACAGTCGCAAGCTCAGAAAAAGAAGATTGAGAAAGAAAAGCTTTCTATGCCTGTAGCTGCTGATGAAGTCGAGCAACCGACTACATACGTGACCATGCCGATGGGCAATTTTTCGGAAGAACCGAATGCTGCCAATAAAAAGACCGGGATCCTTGGAAAAGTAGCCGGTATGGCAGCTCCATTCAAGACAGCAGGAGCCAACGTTGCCAAGGGGAGCAAAAAGATCGGCACCCAGATCGCCAGCGGAGCCAAGGCATCCGGCGACATGGCAAAGAAGAGCGCCACAGTTATCGGAACCGGCTTTAAATCGACAGGCGATAAGCTGAAAGACTCGACAGATAACGTCAGCAGCAAGATCGCCAACAAGCCGAAGAAGTCGCCGAACAAGGTGGCATCTATAGATGAGTTTTACGCAAAAGACGCGCAGAAAGCAGTTGCTCACAACGATGATGGCGGCGCCAGAGCTAAAGAGCTTCTGAAGATGGATGCCACGAAGAGCACCGGGATGCAGACTGCCTATCTCCCCTCGAAGGGCGGGAAGTCCAAACTTGCAAAGCTCAATCCATTTGGGAAACTGGCGAAGAAATCAGAGAAAGATATACGCCCACCTAGCGGTTTTCTTGATGGCGCCGCCAATCCAGATGAAGACGTCTTAGCGCAAATCGCCAAGGAAAAGAAGGCAAAGAAAGACGAAGAGAACATCGGCGTTGTTGCCGAAAAGACTCCCCCGGAGAATCAAACAGCTGAGACCTCCAACACAAAGGTCGCCTCGACACCAGAGAAAAAATCCAAAGAAAAGAAGGGTAAATTCGGCAACTTGAAGCTTGCAAAGTTCAAGCCGCAAATGCCGTCGTTGCCCAGCTTCAAGAAAGGCAAAAAACCTTCGAACAGCAGCGTGATTGCTGAAGCTCCCAAATCCAAGAAGGTAGACAAGACACAAAAGCCGGTGGCACCTGAAGCCACATCGCCGGCGGTGGCAAAAGTGGACGAATCTCAGGTCACTGACGATCTCACCAGCATCGGCGAAAGCGGAGTTCCGTCTGATATGCAGCCATCGATGGCCTTCAAAACCGGCGACAAAGAGATCGACGCCGCTCTCCCTCCCGGGTCCAAGCCTGCACCTGCCTCAGCAAAGTCGACTGCAGTTGCCTCGAAGCCTGGCAAGAAGAGCAAGCTTGGTGGAATGAAGTTCAACGGCGTTAGTTCAGCTATGAACAGTTTTTCGAAATTCAATTTCTTGAACAAGAAGAAAGCCGCGCCACCCGCTCAAACGGCTACAAAGGATGCTCCAAAGCAAATGTAATAGCGCCCTAAGACCCACACTTATTGTGGAGTCGGTTAAGCTCAATAACGAGCTTGGGCTCAACGTACACATAGCGTCGGAAGCGTTCCAGCACACGGGCAGTTTCAAGTTTCGCGCGGCTTACAATGTGGCGACCAACTCGTCCGCTCTGCATCTGGTGACAGCCAGCTCCGGCAACTTTGGGCAAGCACTCGCCTACGCCTGCCGCCTTACAGGTAAGAAATGCACGGTCGTGATGCCGGCGCAATCGACGAAAGCCAAAGTGGAAGCCGTCCGAGGCTTTGGTGCAGATGCACGGCTTGTAGATGTCTCGATCAAGAGCCGTGGAGAGTGGCTCAACGAGGTAATCTCCGAGCTTGGTGGCACTGTCGAGAATGTCAGTCCATATGATGATCCACGCGTGATTGAGGGTAACTCAACACTCGCTGATGAGTTGTATCAGTACCGCGACAAGTTCGATACCGTTGTGGTGCCAATTGGTGGCGGCGGATTGAGCTCCGGTTTGATATCAGGTTTTCGAAGGCTGGGTTTGGCAGTCGATTTTATCGGCGCCGAGCCATTGCTCGGTAATGATGCCGCCCGTAGTCTCAGGAATGGTGCAATCATATCGAACAACACGGAACCTGCCACTATCGCCGATGGCGCGCGAACCATCTCAGTCGGGCAGCACAACTGGGAAATTCTGAAAACTGGACTTTCAGACATCATCGAAGTCAGCGAAGAGAATATCGTTCGTGGGCTTCAGCTGTTGTTCTTCCAGGCAAACATGAAAGTCGAGCCGACCGGAGCATTATCGCTCGGAGCAGTGCTGGCCAACAAAGAACGCTTCGCCGGGAAGAGACCGTTGCTGATAATAAGTGGAGGCAATGTTGATGGCGCCGACTATGTAAGGCTCTTGATGAGCTGAATTCTCCCTGAAATTGTTTGTCTAATTACACGGAAAGTTCTTAGCGCGGGCGTTTCAGGCATCATCGCGTTTCAAGATGTATTCAATGAAGGAATCGCGAAGCTCTATAATCATGTGAACGTTGCTGCCTTGCAGATTCGATAGATCGAGCACCTTGCAACTGCGGTCGTAGTCAATCTCAACATCGGCAAAACAGGAAAGGTGTAGAAGCACTTCCTTCATTGATTCAAATTCGTCCGTTAGTGAAAACCAACGACCAGTCGCTTCCAGGCAATGGCTACGAGTCTTTTCCAAAAAGCTTGCTAAGTCTCTGCACTCTCTTCTGCGCGCAA
>CAZISK010000314.1:0-8370 GCA_964541355.1 uncultured Candidatus Obscuribacterales bacterium | reverse complement strand
GTAAGGTCGCCCGGGGTGAACTCTGTTTCGATCAAGATAACCGACTGGAAGAACAAAAGGCGGCTATTAAAGCGCTGGCGTTTTTGATCAAGAACGAAGGTTGGCATGGAGATAAGTGCTTTGTTTGCGGAAGCTCCGTCGACGATAATATCGCCTTTGCCGCCAGAGCCATAGCCGATCTATGCAAACCTGGTCCTAATGGCGAGGTTAGAGCGTTGGCCAAGGATCTGTTGATTGAGCTTCTTCAATGCGAATCGTTGTCGCCCCTTGTTCGGGCGAGACTTGTGCCTGGTATGGATTATTTATACGATTTCGGCTCCAGTGAAATGTCCGCCAAAGCGAATTCTCAAGCGCTTCTCACGCACGAAGAAGCAGCTGCTCTCACAGCGATCGTTTTAGCCACTGTCCGAGGTCCTAATTGCCTTAGACCGGAAGAAGAAGCAGCGCCTGCTGATCCTGAGGAGCGGGCCGAATGGGAGAAGTACGTTAATGAGAGTGTGGAGCTGCAAGTCAGGCTCATGTCGAAACTTGTCTGGACGCACCAGAATCGCGAAGCCGTCCCTGTCCTTGAAGCAATCCGGGACACTGCCAGCAATCGCCGATTAAAGGAGAAAGCAGAGCTGTTCATTGCTCGATCTTATGGTGTGGAGGTTAGATCGTATTTTGCTCGTCGCGATAAGGACATTACTCGGACGTCGAGCGATCGAGCTGCAGACATAAAGGGAGCACTCGATAAGGTTAAAGATGAGCAAACGGCGCAGCATGCCGTTGACGTGATTTTGAAAGCCACATATGGCAGAGATTTCACCGAAAAGGATGAGCGCACCCCTATACTGCTGGACGCGCTCAAGCACAAAAATGACTCGATACGCATGGCAGCTGCTTTCGCACTACTGTCGACAGAAGCAACAAAGATGCGGACTTTCGGAAATCAGCCGATCGATACGATCGCCAATCTCGCAGAACATTCAAAGAATGAATATGTTCGTCTAGAAGCCCGCCTGAAACTAGGGCGTGTGACTGATTTTATTGTTCAAAAGGAAAGTAGTGCCCGTTTCAATCTCGATTGGAAAATTCGTACGAAAAAGTCGGAGCCCGAGATTGCCAAGGCTCGAAGCGAGCACGAAGACTGGAAATCGCGACTCGATTGCATCAACTCAATAAAGAAGCAGCAACAGGAGGCATTAAAGGCGGTGGCGCTACTATTTTCTGCGGCTATCCGAAATCGAGGAGATGCCAGTATGGATGAACGTTGCAAGGAACTGCGTTCAGTAGCGATCGGAAGCAATGAGGGAGACCCAGTCGCGAGGATTTTCCAGGCCTCGCTAACACCTAAAGCAGACGGTAAGGCATTCGAGAAAATTACCAAAAACGATCCTCGATTCGAGTTGTTGATCCGCATCACTCGAGAATCTACGGATAATCGAATAAAGGTGGCTGCCAACCTTGTTCTTGCATATCAGAGCGGCGACGTTCGCGAGCGTGATCTGGCAATCGCAAGATTGCAATCAATTCGTACATCCGATAATGCAGCTCTCGAGAAAGACATTATGTTGCACCTTCGTGAGCTTTCCCAAAGGCGAGCAACCGAACTTCTTTTGGCTGGAAAAAATTATTCAGTTGTGGAAGCTGATATAACAAGAATCGTCGAAATAGAAAGAAGTCTCAACAAAGGCAAGATTACCAAGGGCACGATCGATTGGTTGAATCGAGCTACCGGCCTTCTTCTCAAGAATGCTGGCGAAAACTATCGCAATGATAAGTTCAAACAGCATAGTGAACAGGTGCTCATGGCACAGCGTTTGGAGTTGCTCATCGACCCAGAGGGATTACCGCAACAAAGACAGAATTATTACCTTACCGACGCGCAGCGGATGTTGGACCATGCCAGAGAATTGATTGAAAAATCAAGACTCGGCGATGCTTTCATCTTATTCGCAACAGCTGCTGAACTCGCTGGTCCGTTGAAGAATGCGAATCTCAATGACGCTCTTGACTCTTTCAGGAAGAAACATATTCCTTCAATAGTTGCACCATTGGTCGGACCTCGCATTTGAGACGATTATGTCTGGGCGGTTCGTTAACCGCCCGGGGCGCTCGTTATGCGCTTAGATGGGCGGTTCGTTAACCGCCTGGGAAGCTCGGTATGCGCTTAGATGGGCGGTTCGTTAACCGCCTGGGGAGCTCGTTATGCGCTTAGATGGGCGGTTGGTGAACCGCCTGGGGAGCTCGTTATGCGCTTAGATGGGCGGTTGGTGAACCGCCTTGGAAGCTCGTTATGTGCTAAAATGGGCGGTTCGTGAGCCGCCCCTGGAACAATTCGTTGCGGATCTTCAAGGTGTCGCAACACGCTTTTGCGCCAGGTTTCTAATAATACCGTTGCCTACATCTGGTCGGAAAATTCCTTTCGAAACCTCGAGCTTCAGCTCTTTCATTTGTGCTTCATCCAGCGTCCCTGTTGTGAACAAAATATCGAGCAACTTGCTTACTTGAGGTCGAAGGTGTCCAGCTTTAATGCTTTCCATCAACTCCTTTCGCAAGGGCTCGAGGGCTTTGCCGGGCTTCAGATTTTCGGGCTCCAATAGCGCGGCTTCGAGCTTCTTGCGCAACTCCGGTTTAAAGACCAATTTGAAGGTCGCTAGCTTATCCTCGATGACGGCTTGATCCGCCACCGGTTGTGAGGCTTCGTTATGCTTCGGCTCCTCATCGGATTTTTCGGCGGAGTAGTAATAACCATTTTGAGTATCTCGCAGCGTTGAAGCTGCATCAGTTGGAAAAGGCATTTCCGTCTGGTGGGGCTTTTCATTTCCCTCACCGTCAAACTGATCGAGTACCCAGTTGCCGACAATGACAACGCTGAAGGCGTAGCCGGTTGCCTTTATGACCGGGAGTGCTCCGCGCTTGGCTGTCGCCATCATTTTCTCGCAGAGTTTGGTAGAACCTTCTTTCGCCTTTTCGATCAGTTTCTTCTGAAACTTAGGATCGGTTTGGAACAGGCGTTCTTGCTTTTCTAATTCATCGAGAGCAGCTTTGCGCGCTTTATTGTCTTTGATCTCCTCGATGGCTTTACGCCTTGCACTGAAGAGCTTTTCGCTGAAGACTTCCTTAAGTCCCGCCTTCTCATCGAGAGTCTTTCGCGTTTCTGGTCTGGTCGGATCTACGAGCTTCAAATGTCCACCCTCCATGGTGGCATACACTTTGGCATCTCCTTTCTCCGGAGCTTTTGTCAGAGAAGAGTATTGCAATTGATTAGGTGCTGGCGGTTTATTCTTCAACCTTGCTTCAGTATGGTCTGACAATTTTCTTTTGAAATCATTCGATTGCTTCCATGAAGAAGTCTCGTCCAGAGTCTTCATCTGTTTCATTGCTTTGTCCATATTGACTGGTCGCTTATTAGCAAAGCGATCGATTTCGTATTTCGTCCGCTGTTTTCTTGTCTCTAAGTTATCGAGTTGGCTCAGCATCGATCCAAATTGACTCTCCAACTCTATGAATGCGGCACGTCTCGTTGCCGGATCCTTGCTGTTGGCATTGTTGAATAGTTCTTCGGGAAAATCTACCTGCAGGCGAATGCGATCGACAGGGATTTTTGACCCATCTTCGAGAACGATACAATCACCAGTCTGAATTCTCTCACGATGGAGTGGGAGTACTTCTACACCATTTGTGATGTCGAAGAATCGAAGCCTCGCTTGCTTGCTGGTTTGGTCGCTTCCGACTATTTTCAAATTGGACAGGAGCGGGTCGTTCTTTAGACCAGGGTTGTTGTTGATAAAGAGTTTAACGAAACTATTCTCGAATCGCTTCGCATCCACTTTGAGGTCAGGCGTATCAAAACTGCGATTAAATGTATCTGAAGCGACTATGAGAGCTGGCATTAAGGTCCGCGCTCTACGAAACGAATCCGGAGCAGATCGAACGATCTCAATGTCGCGATCTCCTGTCGTGGTTTTAGGGCCGCTTGTGGTATCACCGATTTTGGCTCTTATTAGTGCCTCGGCTCGGTCCCCCTCCGCGTAAGTATCCCGTTCATGGAACTTGTTGATGTACAAATCATGGGCTTTTTCGTTGAGTACATCAATGATGTCAATCACTGCTTGGCGAAAGTTCGCTCTCGCTTCTTGAAATTCGATTGAATCGAACTCTATGTTTTTGTCAGAAAGCAGTTTCATTTTATCGAAACTCTCGATCAAGTTTTTCGAGTCAGCATCCTTTCCGCACAGCATCTTAAGCTTTTCTCCGCAACGCTCGAAGTTTTTGTCGTCACCCCAGTATTCTCTGAGAGTTTCGATGTTTTCTGCTTTCTTAATATCGTTGGAGATTGTAAGAAGCTTCTGTCCAAATTTTATGATCGTGTCACGCTCCGAATCGCATCGATCTTGAGCAAGACTGACAAGTAGTCTTTGCGCACGGAAACTTTCTGCTGGTGTCAGTTTTTCTCCATTCGTTTTTTCATGGATTGATTCAAGAAATTCACGGGTTATCTGAGAATGGTAGATTACCTTGTAATCTGCTTGGATCGCTTTGAGTTGAGAGGCACTAATTGGTTTTCCCTTAGTGATACCGTGCTCTTCCATCAAGTATCGTATGCAGCTAATGTCCTGTTCGAAATGCGCTGTTTCGTGCACGACTGTATTTGCGAATTCAGGCGATGAGAGTTTGCTGGATTTGGCATAGTCTTGGTTGATAATAATATCGCCGAGTCCGCCATAGGATCCGTGATCCTTTGGAAGAGCTCCTAGTTTGAATGATTTGATTGGCGGGAGTCCGGCTGCTTTTGCTAGCTTCGCCACTTCGGGCTGAAGTTCCAAACCGATTTTTTCGATTTTCATCTTGGTAGATGTCCAAGCTTCGTAGTCCTTTGCCGCTGCCTCGAATCGCTCATACAACTCAGGGTTCTGGCTGAGAGCTTGTTTTAGCTTAGCCAAATCAATCGGCTCGTTACCCATAACCGCATGGAACATCTCGGATCTCAGAGCTTGATCCCCACTTACCTTAAACAGCGTTGAATGACATAACTTCGCCAGAAGATCTGAACGCAATGTGTTCATGTTCTTGTGGACCTTTGAATGATGATCGTACTCTTGATCCGATAAACCAAATTTGTCGGCAATTATTTTTGTTGCCTGATGAAAGTCCAGAATGGCCTGGTCCGGTATGGTTTTTCTCGTTTCGTGCTCTCGTCGGTAGTCTTCATGATCTTTGACCAGTTTGTCCCAAGCCTCCGCTGCTTTGGGATTGCCTTCTCGGGAAATCGTGAACAACTCTTGTTGTGCCACTGCTTTTGGTAGCTTGAGAATTTCCTTGACAGCAGCTTCGCTTATACATTCTTTCGCGTTAGGTTTGAAATCGACATTGGCAAGCAGTCGCAATAGCTGTTGCCGGCGGATGGGATTATTCTTCACTGGTTCGAGTAGCTGATTGAGCAGCTCTTCCCCTTTTGCTTGGGTATGATCAAGGTTCCAGAGCGCGAAGTTGCCATTGAGAATTTCTCTTGTGATGGAACCGTTCTTGATTCGTTGTTCCAAAACCGGTTTAAGTTCTTTTATTCCTGCGGTTAATGCTATGTCGAGAGCAATAATTCCAGCCGTTGAGCTGTCACCGGCAAGGTGCCGAAGGTGTAGAGAGCCAGGATCCATAGCAGGTAGATCCGAAGTCAGAAAGATGCGAATCGCGGCTCTGTTGTTTTGTGTCTTGAGAAATTCAATGAGCTCTTTGGTCGCACCTTTATTTGTCAGTTCATCAATTCGATCAAGGAATTTATCGACTTCGTCCTTGATTGGGTCCTTTGGTTTGGCTCCCCTGGCGAAGAGCGTTTCCTCCTGTGGAGGCACATCTTTGAGCTTACTTTGCTCTAGATTCTTGTAGTATTCCCGTCGTTCGGCTGATGTCCTGAACTGGACCGGAATGCTGTCTACAGCAACTAATTCATGTCTGCGAAAGTAGTCGACCTGCATTTGCATTTCGAAGTTTCGCTCTGAGTTTGGATTGGCAGCGTCCGGTTTCATGGCTTCAACGATTCTCTTCGCATACTCGCAAGCTTTGTCGACATGCGCCGCCTTATTCGAGTCACCGTCTGCGGTTTTGCTCTTGGACAACTCAATCGCTATGCGGTGCAGGTCGCTCTCGCGTTTAATATCGTCGATCATTTCGCGCTTCTTCTCAGCGTCTATAATAGGTATCGGCGGCTGTTCCGGTGCTCCGAAGAGATATTGTTTTATGCTCCGGAAGAACTCCGGAATAAGCCAGCCTTTTGTTGGCGTTATGACTTCACCTTGTTTCAAGTAATCGCGAAGATTTGCCGTTTTTTGAGCGCGACGGGCCGACATCTCTATACCAGAGCCGCCAAAGTAGACAGCGTGATCTGACATTCCAAGCACATCGGCGGAAACTCCAGAGAACACCTTCACCATTTCATGATTTGTCTTGAGCGAACCGCCATACTTGGGTTTTAACGCTTCCAGTCGCTTAGCCTCTTTCACTACACAGTCATGAAGAGTTTTGTTATTCGATAATGCAGTCGGCGGTATACAATAAATCTTTTGCACTTGACGATAGTGCTCGATGGATTGAAAGAAGTGATCGTGGAGTGCCTTTATCTCGTCAGTGCTCTGGCGTGCCAGCTCAATCCTAAATCTACACCACAAGGCTTTTGAACCGCCCCGCGATGAAAGCAATTCTTTATCGCTGGTTTTTGGATCTGGGTTCTGCTCCAGATACTTAATTGCAAATCTGCGCACTAGCTCCTTTCCATGTTCGCTAAGCGGTGGCAATCCTAGACTGCAGCCGAAATGTCGCGAGGAAGACTCGAGCGTGACTTCATTGAATGCTTTTTCGTCGGCCATCTTTAGCGCTGTGCGTTTAATCATGAGCTCAACATGGTCAAGCTCATGTTCGATTGAGGCAGTGGGGCTGTCTGTGTGTGGAACCCATAGCTCTATGCGGAACGCCTTTAGATTCACCATCGCTTTGTTTTCGCCCATGTTGCTGAAGGCATTTATCTTAATGAACTCTGGGGTGATCAGCGCTTCTGGTAAACCCATTCGTTTCGCTCTGATCTTGGCGTCAGCAATTACCAAAGTCTCGACTTCTTTGATCTTCTCTGGCGTAGGATTCGAACGTATTTCTTTGCAGAGTTCTTTAATTTTCTTGTCCAGCGCGCTTTTATGCCTGTCTGAGTCGTTTGAGTGAAGGTCTGTCTTCTCGCTCTTCTTCTGGGTTTCACCTTCTGGTACGACAGTCTTATTATCGGGATTATCTGTATCTTTTGGTGTGGTCGGTCGATCTCCCTGGTCCGGTTTTACTTCCGGATCAGATGTTATTGAGTCTGTATTGTCGGCACCAATTTTGGTACCACTGTTCCTGATTCGTTGAATTTGATTTTTGACGACTCTATAGCCAAGGTATAGAAGAGCTGCCGTCAGAACTGGACCGGTAATGTTGTCGACCGTGTAAGACTTGACTTCTTTATCGGTCTGAATTTCTGCTAGTTGCTCAGGAGTAAACTGTTTTATCTCAATCGGCTTATAGCCGACATCGAATTGGCGTAGATCGGGTTTTGCTTGATTGCTATTATCCGTGGTGCGTGGTTCTGAGTCTTGTTTGTTTGCGGAATAGTAATTTTGAAAGGACTTGTTAACGTTACTCTGATAATCGCTGTCGAATTCGAGTTCGTGCCGCAGGGTGATGGCTGAACAGAGATATATTTTCCCAAGTCGCATCAAATTTGGCTCCCCACTGCTGATCATCGCTAATCCCGCATTCGCGCGCGTGGTGCCTGACGATAAGAATTCGCGGTATGACTGCCATTCCTCTTCTCTGGCTTTTTTTAGCTCTACCGAAAGAATGTCTGAGCTTTCGCCCCTGACGTCTTTGGCAATTACTGCTCTTTCAACTGTAAGTCTTCGGCAGAAAAGTGCTGTCAGATTACTCTTCAGATATTCCTTCGGTTGAGAGTCGGCAAGTTCGATTGCCTTTTCGAAGTATTCTCTTGATTCCTTGGCACCTGATTCTCTAAATGCCTTATTTGCTTTTTCCATCGCCGCGTCGATAGCTTCCAGACCGTTTTTCTCAGGAACAGATCGCTCGGAGGGCTCTTGTCTACAGGCTAGCTTGCCACGCCAGGCCGGTTTTTCCTGGCTGGCACGTATGGTCTCCATCTGTCGATATGTCGCGCTGACCTGCTTTTGAAAATCAGCATGCAGTTGAAGTTCCGGCCTGAGTTCAATGGCAGCGATCAGACTCTTCTCGCCTTCGGCTATCAGGAGATCATTTCCGGAGCCTATTTTTACTAGAGCAAGTTGGACCCGTGCGAGTGCAGGCTCAAGATAATGCTGATAGTTCTCCCATTTTTCTGCATTGACGCGGTGA
>CAZISK010000313.1:0-8395 GCA_964541355.1 uncultured Candidatus Obscuribacterales bacterium | reverse complement strand
CAACTCTCTCTGGGCCATCTGTACTCTACTGGCGTCGAAAGCAAAGAAGCCAGCCATGAGTATAAAGAACATAAGCGCGATAACAAGACCTGTTACCGCAGCCCCTTTTTGATCACGTATTTTTCTAGATGATTTGAGCATATAGCTCTTACTATCTCCTTTGTTTCAACTACCTTTATAGTAACGTTGGTTTGAAAAAACCAAAAAAATAGGCCTAGTAACCTACTCTCACACTATGAGAAAACTGTGAGGGCAATGTGAGGAATCCTTGAACTGTTGTGAAGCGTGTTGCTCTGACCAGGTCTTATAAAAATAATGAGCCCCAAACTTTTGGTTTGAGGCTCGAAACTCTGATTTTCTTTCCTTCGCTCAGTACATGAGACCAGGAGGATTCTCGAACTGGGCTTGTGAGTTGACCAGAAGGTCCATCGGCTTGGAGAGCCCAGGTACGTCAAACCACGGAACAGCTATCAAAGGCGATGCAAAACCTCTGATAGTTACACGCAGAAGGAGCGTGTATACATCGGTGTCGGTCTTGTCGCGGTCTGCTGCCGGCAATGGTGAAGGACCGACATGTTCGTAGGTCGGCAAACCAGAGGCGGGATCGATCGGCTGTGCGATCGCTTTCACTTCCGGGTTGTCAGCGGCGATTGCCCAACCGATCCCAGGGAACATGTTGCGTATTTCGAGGGCCTTGGTACGGGCGGTGTCGTATGCACCTGGATACCATGTGCCTGAACCGGCTGGAATCTGAACTGGTGCCTGGAAGCATTGTGATTTTGCTCCGACGGTTGCAGCACAGTTGGTTGCAAACCAGAGGAAAAAGGCGTTGAAACCTACGGTGCCGAGATTGAGAATGGGAAAGAACATGAAAACAAAGAGGAGCCACATAGTGGCTACATATTCAGCCGCCATTGCTCCCGTCTTATTTCTTCTTATTGAACGACGTCTACGGGTCATAATTAAGTTCCACCGTGCCAAACAAATTTTTGTTGTTACTTACGAAAAAAAATACTACTAGGGTGAACGAATTAGTAAGTTATGCTTTCTGAATTAATGATGCCTCCGGGAAATTTTCAGAGACCTACATACAACTCCGGGTGAATACCAGTCATTGGGCGATTGGCCAAATGACGCTAACAGATTCTTAACTTATTCCAATCCTATCACGTGGTTGAAAATGATGTCAATTGCTCGAATTTGTGTCAGGTTCCCAATCCTGATGGATTTCAAGAGTTGATTTTTTTGCTCTAGTCCGCCGCTTCTGTGGCGGTTGCTCGCTTCAAAAGGTCCTTGTTTTGTTTGGTTGTAGTCTCCGGCGGTGTGCCGATGCTGTGTGATACCACAGTGCCATGCTTGGCTCCACCCTGTGTTGATGCGCCTGATCGCGATTGGGCCAGATGAGCGTTCATGTAAAGATTTTTGAAATAGTTATAGGTGTCGTTGCCTTTCGAACCCTTCATTCCTTCGTGAGCCAGCTCCAGCGCCTGATCGAAGTTGCCGCCTTTGATGCTGACTCTGATCAAGCCGCTTTTGGCATAGTCGTTCTTTGGTGTTGTCTTTAGTGCCTCTTTGTAGCAGCTCTCTGCTTGATCAAGACCGCCCGAGCTCAGATACGCTTCGCCATAGGTGCACCATTCGAAGTATGTAGGTTTAATTGACTTGGTGATGGTGTTGAGCTGCTCTATCGCTTGCCGAGGTTCGCCTGCTTTGACCAGAGCGAAAGCGAAATAGCGTCTGGCTGTGATGCTGTCTTTGTCGGTTTGCACCGCTTTGTTCAAGATCTGCACTGCCGGTGGGTAATGACCACCCATCATCTCTTTGTAAGCCTTCTCTAAGAGTGGAGCGAGATCAGCGCTTATCTTATGGTCTGCCGAGGCTTTGAGAGGAATAAAGGCAGCAACAGCGGACAGGGCAATGGCATGACTCGTTAACCGGACCCAGTTGCGATGAATGGACATAAATTTCACTCCACAAACTATACGCCTTTGAAAAAGCTCTATGCTTAGTATCATGCCACCTACGACTTTAATCCATGCGACTGGAATGGTCGCCAAGCACCGATAAATGTCGAAAAAGAAGAAGCACAGAAGAATAGACGAAATGTTACTCGTCCGGGTGATCGTAGCAATCGTGTTGATCTGGCTTGGCACCACCTTTATGGTAATCTCCTGGACCGTAAGACCGAAAATCACGGTTCCGGTCAACAATGAAGCCGCCATTCTCAAAGAGATTGAGGGCGCTAAGAAGCTTGGTGATCAAGCATATGTTCTTTCTGTGAGAGCGAAACTGATTCTCGAGTATCTGAATCACCACAAAGAGTTTGAAGCTCGCAAACAAGTTCTTCTATATAAGGATGAACTTAAAGATCCATCCATTTCATTACTTCAGAAGGTGGCGTGCCGCGATCAACTGGCCTCCATTGACTTTAGCTTGTTGCATTTCGATCAGGCGGTGACCCTCTACGACGAGAACATTCAAGATCTTGCCAAAGCCGAGACGACGGAGATGCAGGTAGCACGCGCGCGTGAGTTGAATAACCGGGGGGTGGCGAATTTCTTTTTCGCTCAGACGTTCAAAGATAATGATGTTTTGAAGAAGGCGCACTTCAAGCAGAGTGGCGAAGACTTCAAAGCGGCGCAGGCGTTGTTGAATAAGATCGAGAAAATTTTTCCAAGCGAACCCAGCGACAAAAGCGCTCATATTCCCGGGCTTAGTGCTCCAGAGCATCTGCCCTCCACCGTGAGCGCCAACAAGGATGTTCTCAAGCGTGAGCTCGTCTTCACTCCGGAACGGGCTCGCCCCGCGGTCGAGTTTTGAAAAATATGCACTTGATCAGCGTCAGCGTTCGCAATATGTCCTCGGTATCAACAAAAAGGATAAAGCTAACGATCATCAACCATTCAAACTGTGGGATAGACATCACCCAGTCGATCGTGAAGTGCAAGCACACACCGCATGCCAAAACGTAATAGCGTATCTCTTTTATCCAGACGAGAAAGCAGAGCGCGAACTCGACCGCCAGGGTGCCCCATGTGAAGATCATGCTGATGACGTCTATATCAAATGATAGAGGCATGGGAAATCGGGACAGCGTCTCGAAGCGCGAGGCAATGTAGACGGACTCGCCCTGCGCCCAATACCAGCCGGAAGTCTTTGCTCCGAAGGCCGAGAAATAGACCAGGCAAATCTGAACCTGCATGGCTCGCCAACACCAGGCGCTGATTAGCGGGCAGTATTGCGCATTGTCTTTCTCTTTCCTGCGCCTCAGAGCTGCATCGATGGACCAGACCCTGGAGGCATCAGCGAACATGAACCAGAACATCATGCTTCGCATGAATGTATCGCCTGAGTTGTACAGATAAAGGTTGCGACCGGCAAAGGTAGCCAGCACCATGAAAACATAGATTGCGGAAATCCGGGTCTGAAAGCCCAGCGTGAAGCAAATGGATGCGAGAATCAAAAGGGCATACACGACCGTAAGGCAGTCATTGCTTTCTGGATAAAGGGCCAGGAGACTGAGCTTGTTGATGGCGTCCCCATATACGGTCTTCTGCTCCACTATTCCTGGAAAGCCGTACCAAGTGTAGAGATCAGGCGCCAGAGAGACGGCAAACTGCAGGACCATTAGGCCGAAGAGAATGCGAAAAGCTGCCACTGGATACGGTGACACCGGCGAGAAGAAAAAGAGGTTCCACATTCGCGCTATCGTCGCAAAACTCATTGCAAATCATCCTTTTCGATGTTGAAAGTGGCAAGCACCTTGGCCTCGTGATGGGGAGGATTTGGTTTTTTGTCCTGAATGGGCGGAATCATTGAATAGAGTTTTATCAGGGTCACGGTGGCGGGACGATTCTCCTGAACGACACCATTGACCTTCTTCGGTTTATACACATCGACGGCTCTGGCGACGAATCTGCACAGATCCCCCAGCAAGAAATCGCATGCCGGGTTTGGAATGTTGTCTTCGAGATATTTGCGGAATCGTTCTTGCGTGAGCTTTTCTATCATCGACGAACGGTCCAGGCGCGGTAGCGGATAGACTCTGACAGAGCCGTCCTGATAAGTTACCAGAGCCACTAGATGAGAGTTAGTTATCGATGGGGTCGGCGCAAAAACGCCGTAACCTTGCCAGAGGCTCATATACGCCAGATAGCGCTGCATCGGATCGAGCAGTTTGCCCGCAAGATGGTTAGGCAGGAGTAGACAGATGAAAAAGCTGACTAGATGGAGGAGCAAAAACACAGTGATGATCGGCTTGCGAATAGCATGCCAGGTCTCTCTGTCGACTAATAGATCTGTGAATTGAAGGCCGTTCTGGCGCACTGTCGCAAGCGTTGCTCGATAGGGGAAAGCGTTGGATGATTACCCTCGCTTCAAATTCCTGTAAGCCTCCAGGACCTTTTGGGCCTGATCGTTCTTCTTCTGAGCTCTATAGACTTCCGCGAGTCGGTTGTATAGCAGACCTACCCACTTGTCGGATACTTCTGCACGCGGCGCGCTCGAAGCAAGGCTGAGCGCTTTCAAGAGATGCTTTTCAGCCTCGGCATAACGCCTCTGACGCTCGTAGCTGAATCCGAGATAAGAGTGAACATTGACGAATGTCGCGACGATAGGGCGCTTTTCCATCGGTTGGTTGTAGAAGATTTTGAGCGCGATCTCGCCATACTTGATCGCTTCTATGTCTTTGCCCTGATCGTGCAGAATGTCGGTCAGTCTGACCAGATATTGGCCGAGTTGCGTCTGTCCTACGGCGGAGGTTTTTGCCTGTTCAATCTTGTCGAGCAAAAGCTTCTCAGCGGTGTACAACTTGTGGTCGGCTCTGAACTGCTTGGCCTGGGCAAACTCCGTTTCGGGGAAGGGCGTGTCGGGGTCCGGAGTACCCTTGGTAAACCCCTCAACAAATGCCTGGTCAGCATCTATCGGAATTTCAGTCTCGGGTTGGCATCCAGTCAGGACAAACAGAACTGCGACCAGGAAGTAAAGCGCCGTATATTCGACTCTTTCGGGCTTTCTGGAAGTGAACATCATTGTAACCGCCTCGTATTCGTTGCCTGGAGATTAGGCTTGTCCCCTTAAAAATAGTAACTCATATTCTACATCTGAGTTACTCAGACTTCTTTTCTCTCAAGAAGTCAATTCCAATTTCTCATTGAGTTTAAACAGCACACCTCTGAGGATCGAGGCTTCTCTTCGATTGGGGTTCATTCTATCGAAAGCGTCCTTCAACTCTGTCAGTATCAGCCGCTTGTTGTAGCTTCTCGAAAACTCCACTTTGCCAAGTAGGAGATCGAGCTGTTCGAAGATCTCTTGCATTTGTTTTGATTCAGGCAACTCCGGAACATGCTTCTTCTCGGATGGTTGCCGCGTGTGGGCACCAGCTCGGTGAGCCAGCTGGTATGCAATGATACCGGCTGCCTGAGCCAGATTTAGAGCTGCGAAAGACTCCGACGTCTCGATTCGGATTTTGCGATTGCAAAGGGAGACTTCCTCTTCGGTTAGACCGTTGCGTTCGTTGCCGAATACGAATGCTAAGCGATTGACCGAGGCTAAATCGACGAACTCGTCTGCGCACTTGGCCAGGTTGTCGAGCGGGCGGCTGCGCCTGCGTCCGGATGAGGTGGAGACGGCAAGATTGATGTCGGACAGCGCGTCTGGAAGTGTGTCGAAAACAGGCGCAGATTTCAGAATGTCGAAGGCGCCGACCGCCATCATCCTGGCCTCGGCATCCTTATAGCCCTTCGGTGCCGAAACCAGCCTCAGATCAAAGAAGCCGAAGTTCTTTATCACCCGTGCGACGGAGCCGATGTTTCCAAGAAATTCCGGGCGAACCAAGATGAATGTGACGTTGCGGAATAGGCTGTCGCTCATCTTCTTGCGTTATTCGATCGAGGTAAAGGGTAGATGCCTGAACCGAAGCGGGATGCAGGCGAGGCACCATTTATGATATCACGGGGTCGAGATAGTAAATCGTGGAGGCTTGCGTCCGAGATCTCGTGCCTAAAATTTACATTCGATTTTCGACTGCACGGATCTCTTGATGCGATTAACAAATTAACAAACTTTTGCCAACTCGGCGATTCTTCCTAAGTTTCGTTATCATTGTCACATTGACCCTTAGCAGAGCGCGCTCAGAATTGATCGCCAGAATCGTCATCGCTGTACTCTCTATTCTCTTGTTGCGCTCGACGCCCGCCCTAGCCGAAGGGAGTGCTGAGTCACAAAGCGTTGCCGGGCGAAATCATGCTCATGGCGATGAAGCCAAAAGGTCAGAAACGATACAGAGCAACTCTCAATTGCGAAAAGACCGAAATCACAATCATGATTCGGATGATGTATCGGTCGAAGATGGTGAGAAGAGGTCTTCCAGGACCAGGCATTCGTCAGCGAATCAAAGTCGAAATGATTCAGAGACGCGGGGCGACGACAGCACTCATCCTTTGCAAGAGAGCGGCGGGTCGCAAGCGACTGATCGCCCGGTAGCCGGTGACGATCGACCGGCAACTGTCGTGAGGAGTTCGGATTCGAAGAAGAATGCCGAATCTATAGAAAAGAGGCGAGAGCCTTCGAAGAGACCGACGGTGATTCGAGCGAAAGGTGCCGAAAAAGAGCAGCCTCACGCTTATCGGGGTGTGGCACCCTGTCTGGCCTGGGTTGACCGAACAAAACCGATTAGCGCAGTTTTGGTTTGTGTGCATGGCCTTGGTCTGCACAACGGTACTTACGAGGCTTTCGGCAAACGCATGTCCGAACTTGGCTATGCCACATATGCCATCGATGTTCGTGGATTTGGCGCCTGGATGCAGGCAAAGGGTAGAGAGCGTATAGACTTCGAGCATTGCATCAACGATGTGCGCACGACACTGAAAGTAGTGCGGCGAGCCCATCCCAACTGCCCTGTCTTTCTACTGGGCGAATCGATGGGTGGAGCGATAGCACTTCGGGTCACCTCTATGTATCCAGAGCTGGTGGACGGTTTGATCTCATCGGTGCCTGCCGGAGATCGATTCAAACATGCCAAGACCAGTCTGAGAGTCGGATTTCACCTGATCAAGAATGCCGATAAGCCTATCAATGTCGGCGATGGCGTAGTCAAGCAAGCAACCAAGAATCCAGAACTTAGAAAAGTCTGGCTCGAGGATCCGCTCGCCAGATTGGATCTCACCCCAAGAGAGCTTATTCAATTTCAAAACTTCATGAACGGCAACCAGGAGTGTGCCGAAAACATTCGCAAAACCGCTGTTTTAATTGTGCAAGGCTGTCAGGACAAGTTGGTGAGGCCTGAAGGAACAGTTGAGCTGTTTAATCACTTGGCTACGGCCGATCGGGAGATAGTTTTAATCCCCAATGCCGAGCACCTAATTTTTGAGGAGGCCCAGTTTACCGATAAGGAGATCGCCACGGTCGATTCATGGATTGCCGCGCATTTGCGCAAGTTGCCGCAATCAGGTGAAGGAAGTGAAGAAAAAAAAGCAGATCCAACTGGGGCTGTCAAAGGCGATCTAGAATAGAACAAGCTTAAATGGTGAGGTATGGCTATGAAATCTATTGGGCGTCGGTCGAAGATGCAATTGGCGCTGTCGTGCGCGGTTGCAGTCACTGTTTGCGCTCTTGCGTCGGCTCAGGCTGCAGTTCCGAAAGCAGCGGCTTCCGGTCCCCTGGCTGGCGCCAAAGCCTTGATGGCCAAAGGCAGTTATGCAAAGGCTGCTGAAGAGCTAGAAAAAGTGTTGAAAGCCAATCCGAAGAGCGCTGAAGCGCAGTACCTGGCTGGCGAAGCTTACTTCAAAGCCGGCAACGCTAAGAAAGCTCGTCGGTACTTGAGGTCAGCCATACGGGACGGACGGGGCTCGATCATCGCCCAGAAAGCCAACACGCTACTTATGAAACTGCCGTCCGACCTGGTTCGACCTCGCGTTGGACCGGATACACGCATGCTGGCTTCGCTTTTCGGTCTTGCCAGAACCCGCGGCGACGGCGCCTCACCGCGCCCTACGGTGATCGATTTCTACGCCGCCTGGTGTCAACCATGCAAGGACATGGACAAGGCTCTCGACAAAGTCAAGAAGGACTATGGCGAAAAGATCAACATAATGAAGGTCGACATCGACGATCCGAAGAATGACAAGTTGATCGATCAGTATGAAGTGAGTCCTATACCGACGGTAGTTTTCCTCAATAGTGACGGCGAAGTGGTAACCTATACCATTGGTTATGCCGAAAGTAATGTCACTGACGGTATCAAGAAGATTCTTGACTAAGTCGTGAGGCGCTTCATCGCCGAAACATTGCATTCGTGTCTCAGAGTTCACGGTAGGGTGTTTCGGAATGAAGAATCGATGGATTGTTGCACTTATAGCTTTTGTGGCCGGCATCAACACGATGTTGTGTCAGCCGG
>CAZISK010000312.1:0-8429 GCA_964541355.1 uncultured Candidatus Obscuribacterales bacterium | reverse complement strand
GAGTTGGTTTCATCCAGCACGCTTGGCTTTGAGGAGATCAAATCACTCTGGAATCAGCATGGCACGACGCTTCACGAAGACACTGTGATAATCGAGTATTTCTGGACTGACGAATTTTTGGTGGCAGCATCCGTGGCCATTTCGCAGAAAGAGCCGGTTGTTCATATGCTGTCCAATCGAGAGCAACGTGAGTCGCTGGCTCTGGATTTAGAAACATTTTTGGAAATGTCCTCCACGGAGGGCTGGGAGGTGCCGATCTCTCTGTGCCGGCGATTGTATGATGCTTTGTTGAAACCGGTCATAGAAGGCGTTAATCAGCCAATAGGAAGGCTTGTAATCATTCCCCACGGCAGTTTATTTCACCTGCCGTTTGCGGCGCTCCACGACGGCGATTCGTACCTCTGCGCCAAGTACTCGTTTAGCTATTTGCCATCTATCAGTTTGATACCAGTCTTGTCGAAGGATGCCAACTCCGAGCCAGAATCGCTGTCTCGCTACCTTATCTCTGCGATTAGCGACTATTCCGCCACTCGGCTCGATGGTGTGGTATTCAGCTCCTCCCTGCGTTCTGCAGCCGGACTCGACGACTTGTCGTACACGATGGAGGAGGCTCGCAACATCCTTGAGGTTGGCAACAAAGCCGCTCATGATTCGCGATTGATCACGAATAATGAAGTGAAGGAGAACTTTTCTATTCTCTTTGGTCAGTATCCGGTCGTGCATTTTGCCGGACATGCGGTGTTCAGCCCTGAGGAGCCGATGTCATCGGGTCTGGTGCTTTCGGATGGGACAGTCCTTACTGCGGCGTCAATTCTCGAGCGCAGCTCTTTACGGACGGAGTGCGGGCGATTGCTCGTGCTTTCTGCCTGCCAGACCGGGGTGAATCTTGTCACTCCGGGAGGAGAGATACTCGGTCTTGCTAGAGCATTGATGTACGCTGGTATGCCTAACCTCGTCCTCAGTCTCTGGGAGGTTGCCGACCGTTCTACTTCTGATCTCATGCAGGATTTTCACAACGCCTGGCAAGCCGGCAAAGTCTCTATCGCCGACGCCCTGAGAATCGCGCAAAGAAGCGCATTTGAAAACGGGCAACCGATACACGCCTGGGCCCCATTTATACACTTCGGAATTGATTAGTGCTGCTCGGTTCTAGTGGCGCCGGCGGTGCCGTTTTGATTTTCGCGACTTGACCGGGTCGTCGCTGACGGTTGTCAGGCTCGTGTCGTCCATCTCGTATACCAGCGGTGTAAGTGGATGGTGCCGACTTTGATAGTCTTTGCGAACCTGCTCTACGAACTTTTCCTTGTGCGAAAAATCCGGCGACCAGCCGATCAGAAAATCTCGATTGGGAATGGCGACGTAACAGGGATCGCCCAGGTCTTTCTGTAGTCTCTTGCGAATGTCCGGGAGCAAGATCCTTGCAGCTGCATATCCGTCGGTCACCGATATCGTGATGTACTTGCCGCGTGCCTCCCGGCCACCCGCATCAACGGCTTCGATTTTCAAATCCTGAGAGGCTCGGTCTAAGTTATCGTATGCGCACTTGCTGAGCTGGTCGACATCTACATTCCAGGCTTTCAGATGATCTTGGGTGACGTATTGAAACGTGTTCTCGGAGTCGATGACGAATCCCTCCAGCAGTTTGCGAGAGAATGGTAAAGACCTCGCAACAAGCAGCTTTTTAGTCTTCTTCAGATAAGTTGAAGGAAAGATTTGCGGTCGCAATCGCGTCTTTACGTCGTCCCATGGTATCGGGGGCGATATCGCTTTGGATGGATTAATCTCCGAAATACTCTTGAGAAATCTCCTGATCTCATTGTCTTCCTTGCCGCGTTCGGTGTCTTCTTTAACTACCTTGTACAGGTTTTCAAGCGACAGCCGTCCACCGGTGCATGTAAACAGGAGCGGCTTGTCGGCTTGCTTCAGATTGAGGGCAGGAAACTCCTTACCGGCTATCGCCAGAGCTCGTTGACTGAACGTCTCGGGATCAATAGGAGCTTGTTGAGTGGACGAATTTTCCGTCTCCGGCAGCTCGCCTTGGGCGAATGCTGGTGTCAAAGTGAAGCCCAAGAACATAACGACAAGGCTCATGAAATCTGCGATGAGCCTGCCTTTCCGATAAGCTTTGTGGTGTTGTTCTCTGGGGATTCCGGATGTTGATCTGCGTGACATTCTGTTGATTGCTGCCGCTAGCAACGTAATAAACCAAACATTCTAATCTAGATCCGCAGATAATGCATCATTGGCAAACTTTTGAATCGATCGGTGCCCTGAGATACCGCGACTAACCGATGCGCGTCCTTACGGACCCTCGTCTTTACCTTCTTCCGGTGCTGCTGCCGGTGCCTTGGATGGAGGTCCATTTTTATCACTTAACAGGGCGACAAGCTTCTTCCTCTGATCCGGGGTTAGCACCTTTCTGACTTTCAGGAGCAGCTTCATGCGCTCGGTCGCCATCTCGGCAATGACCTTATTGATCTCTTCCTGTTTTGCGATCACCTCTTCCTCGACCGGATCAGGCTGAAGCTGCAATTCGGAAAGCTCTTTGTATTTCGCGAATGCGGTCTTCGCTCTGACTCGCTGGGCGTCCTCGAAGTCTTTTGCAAGCTTGCGAATCTGCTCTTCCTGGTCGAGATTGATGCCCGCCATGCGATACAGGGCGAGGGGGTCCTGCATACGCGGGTCAACCTGCTCACCCGTTTCGCCCTGTCCGAATGCAATTCCTGCGCTCCCAACGAGGAGAAGCGTGGACAGGCAAAGGGCGAATAATTTGTTGATTTTCATCTGTTTTCCTCGACAACCCTGTGCAATTACTATAACGTCTTGACACCTGATTTGTTCCGAAACACTATTTACTGACACGGTTTCAAACGTAAATCGGATTGTGGTAACCTACGTCTCGAAGCGCTCAATTAAAAAATTGATCCGCTGAGCCTTCAATAGTCGGGCTGACCTAATCAGTCGATGGACCGGCGTTGAGCAGACCGGACGCGGAACATCTGCGGAGCCGTAGAGAACATGCCTAGCTCTGAAGATCAAGTCATACCAAAGAGATTGGACCGAGCTCTTAACGGTCTCGTTAAAGCTGGGATTATCAGCGCTGATCAACTTGTTGTGCTGATCAATCAAGCTCAACGAGAATCGAGTTCGCCGGACTTGACTTCGACATCTTGGATCGATCTGCTCTGGGACCGAGTCACGATCCTGCGTGCGCGGGCGGAGGCGAAAAGCTCAGCCACGGATGCCGGTCGAAAGGCTCGGCGCAGGAAGCACCGGACCGGTAGGCAAATGTAGCTCGAACAGAAGGCAGTGGCACCATGCATGATACTAGTACGCTGACAAAAGGGATCGAAATTATCGATCTGAAGAGCTGTTCTAAAGAGAGGCTCGACGGAGCAGCTAGAGTGCTCCATGAGAGTTTCAAGGACGATTGGCCGGACGCCTGGCCCACCATCGATGATGCGGTTGATGAGGTGAGCGAGTGCATGGGCGAAGATCGTATCGGTTACGTCGCGCTTGGTACCGATGGTAGTGTCATGGGCTGGGTTGGGGCAATTCGTGCGTATAACGGAAGAGTCTGGGAACTGCATCCGCTCTGTGTTGATGTGACCAGACGCGGCCACGGCATCGGTCGAGCGCTGATTGAACGGCTCGAGCAGGAAGTCGCCCGGCTAAAGGGGTTGACCATCTATCTTGGCACCGACGACGAAAATGACCTGACCAGCCTCGCCGGCCAGGATATGTACGCCGACACCTGGGAGCAGATCAAAAACATAAAAAACAACGGCAGAAATCCGTTTTCATTTTATGAAAAGCTCGGCTTCAAGATTGTTGGGGTTGTGCCGGATGCCAACGGCTATGGAAAGCCGGATATCATGATGGCCAAGCGCGTCAGATCGGGTTCAGAATGTTGCCATCAATAGTTAGCAGATGCACCGAAAGCCTCGTCCTCAAACCTGGCACCACTGATGGTGCATGATCGTGCCAAGCGCAAACATGAGAAAACGATGAATACTTGGATTAGCAGTGTCGTGCTTCTGTTCGAAATTAATTCAGAAATCTCTTTACTCATTCACATCGGTGTGCAAAGAGGTTCTTGATAAGTTCTTGTTCATTTACACGAAACCCTGAGCCCTGGCGCTCCGAGAAGTTCTCATATTAAACCTGAGCGGAAGAGCTAGATTTTGATTGCCTTGGCGAATCGGCGAGCATATACTGGGCTTGGCAATCGGGGAATTGGGATGTCCATGAGCCATTCGGACTCAGTCAATTTCGCTCCGGTAATGGGGCAATGTGCTGTTCCACTGAATCAACAGGTGGCAGCATCAGCAGCCGTTGTCCAGCCTTTGAAAGAAAGTGTATTGGGGCGTACCGCCGGACACATTGCCATCATCGGCGCCGGCAACGCGGCACGGTCGCTTGCTTGTGTACTTGCAAGTCGTGGTCATTCTCCGCATTTACTTGTTCGCAATCCGGATAAGTTGCAGGCACTGACTCAGCGTGGCTCGATCAGAAGTTCCGGCAAGCTCGAGGGCGATTTTAGTATTGTCGAGGTCAGCACTGATTTCGGCAGCGTTTTATCCAATTGCGCGACAGTTTTCGTAGCCACGACGACAGATGCCTATTCTGAGATCGCCAGGCGCCTGGCTCCACACCTGACGGAGCATCACGAAGTAATTCTTTTTTCGAGCAAATTTGCCGGGGTTGTAGAGTTCAAGCATGTGCTCGGTGCTCGCAGCCACTACCCTGCTATCATAGAGACAGACTCGCTTTTTGCCAGCCGCATACAAGAAGATGATTCAGTCTGGATTCGCGGTATTAAGCAGTGGACGCTCTACTCTTCATACAACAACAGCAAGACTTCGAATAATGCATCCACCATTCGACGTTTCTTCCCAGGATTGACTGCAGCCGAAAATGTAGTTCAGCGTGGTCTCACTGATTTCGGTGCGCTGGCTCACCCGATCACGATGATCGCTAACATGAATAATGTCGATCGCAACACTGGATTCCTTTTTTACTACGAAGGGTTTACCAGTAAAACAGTTATTTTATTGGAGCGACTGGAAGAAGAGTTCGGCTGTCTTGCTCGAGCTTATGGCACTTCCGTCATACCGATGAAAGAGCTTCTCAACAGGTATTACGGCTGCGATACCTCAGGCGATCTTCTTCAGGCGATGCGCACTGTTCCCAACTACAGCTTCAGCAAGGCGCCTGGTACGTTGCACCATCGTTTTATCGAGGAAGATGTTGCATCATCTCTCGTGCCCATGCAGCAATTGGCTCGCAAAGCAGGGATTGAAACACCGATGATGGATTCGATCGTAAATCTATCTTCAATTTTACTTGGTCGAGAGTTTGGAAAAGATGGAAGAACCCTTGCGAAATTAGGATGGGATAACTTAAGTCACAAAGAGATAATGAAAGCGATTTATGAATAGGTCAGAGATGTCTTCGAAATCTGAGACATCAGTGAAAAACAACAATCCAGTTCGGAGTAATGATACGGATCTACAATCGGCAAGCGATGCGGCTGAGCGGGCGCGTGGTGAGAAGGCGGAAAAGCGAACCGAGAGTTCAAGAGTTTTTTCCTCGCTATGTGTAATTGTGGCGATCCTTGCTGCTTCAGTCGAACCGATCGTCGTAAAACTTGGTTACGAGCAAAATCTGCTACCACTCCATTTATTGGTGGTAAAAACGGTCGTTGGCGCATTGCTAATCCTTCCGCTAACGAGAACTTTCCGATGGGTAGGATTCAAGAACTTGGCGCATATTGCAGTTCTGGCACTGCTCTTGCTCACTACTAGTGCCCTCGGAATTTTCGCTTTGAAACAGATCTCTGCTGTTTTAGCGATTACTATCATCACCACTACACCGGCGTTTGTAGCTATCTGCAATCAGGCTCTTGGTCGCGATGAGTTGACGCCGAAGTTCTGGCTCGGATTTTTTCTGTGCTTCAGCGGTGTCATCCTCGGTCTGGAATGGCACAATCTCAACATGAACATGCTCGGGTTCATTCTGATCTTCGGCGCCGTTGTGACTTCGACGACGTATCGAGTAAGTATGGAAGCAGCCGCCAGGAAGTTTTCCCCAGCGCTTATCTCGACCTATCTTTTCTTCGTCAATGGGTTATTGATTTCGCTCTTTGTTCTTCCGTTTGTGGGCAACATCCCGGTTGCGGCATGGAAGATAGGCGGGTGGATGGGATTTGCATCCGCCTGTGCCAACGTGGCTTTTCTCTATGCACTCAATCTGCTCGGATCGACTCGCATTTCGATCATCAATATCCTGCAGCGTCCAGCCATCATCGTGGCGGCGGCGTTCATTTTGCGCGAGCCGCTGACGATGTTTCAAGGAGCAGGTGTGCTGCTCGTGCTGGTTGGTGTCCAGCTCGCCCAGGTGAAGCGCAAGCTTAAGGTCCCGGAGAAGTCTGCATAGATGCTCGGCGATGAGATCGCGTCAGGACTGTACCACCGGCTGTAGTGCAGTAAAATGAACGGTGGCAAAATTTTCGCTGAAATCTACTTTGGAAATAGAACCCACCGGTATAGACAATCTCCAGAAGTTGATCAACGGCATGCCCAGCGCGCCGACCAGGACGCACCGAATCACTCCGGCATGTGTGACTAATGCCAGGGTTTTTCCTTCGTTGCTCTTGATCAAATGCTTCAGGTTGACGTGTATGCGGTGATATAGATCGGTGATTGATTCCCCGCCCGGGGGCGCATTCTCAATCGGATTTGCGCTCCAGGCTTTGTACGAATTGGGCTCGTTCTCTTTCAAGTCGACGTATGTGCGACCTTCCCAGGAGCCGACGCTCCACTCGTTGAGACCGTCTATCGGGTCTGCTGTCAGCCCTACGGCTTGTTCTATGATTTGAGCCGTTGAGCGAACACGCTTGGCGGTGCTGCAGACGAGCAGGTCGGGCTTGTTGTTGGCAAGCCATTTTCCAAGTGCTTCCGCTTGTGCACGACCGTTGGCGGTTATCTCGACGTTTGGATCATTATATAGTTTGCCTTTTTCAGTCTCTTCCGTGTGACCATGTCGCAGCAGATAGATTGTGGTGACCGTTTCCAGCGGATGAAGAGGTTCGCTCACTAGTTGTTGTCTCCATCGACGGTGCAAGATTCGGGGCTCAGAAGAGCCTCGGCGCATGCAGGCTTTTTTAACCCGTAGACGCCCACTATGTCCAGCAGCTTTTCGACTTGCGATGCCTGAAGCGGTTTAACCCCTCCGAGAAGATGAGCAACCATCATGGTTTCTGCGTGATGCTCAAGAGTTTCTAACTTGTAATAAGCGTCCCAAATATCTTTGCCAAGTGCGAGCGCGCCGTGGTGGTCCATTACAAGGGCATCATATTTGGTGACAAGGTCGATGATGCTGTTGGAAACTTCATCGGTGCTTGGTGTTGCATATGGTGCAACGGGTATCTGACCAAGTGTACATACTACTTCCGGCAAAACGCACTTCGCCAGACTCTTTCCGGCGACAGTAAAACCGACGGCCACGGTCGGGTGGGCATGCACAATCGCTTTTACATCGGGTCGCTGCTTGTATGAGGTTAGGTGCATCGCCAGCTCCGTAGATGGGCGGCGCCCGCTGCCGTCGATTGCATTACCTTCAAAATCGGTGAGAACCAGCTCATCCGGCCCGAGCCTTCCTTTGCAGCTGCTCGCCGGTGTCGTCAAAATCACGTTATCAGCCATGCGAATGCTGAAGTTGCCTTCGGTTCCGCAGATGTAACGGCGCTGGTAGCAGAGTCTTGCGACCTCAACCAAATCTTTTCTGAACTTTACTTCAACTTCTGGGCTCGGCAACTCGATGTCTCCGATATATTTCTAACGAAAGGTGAACAAACCTTTATGCATGTCACTTATATATATGGATTGGGGTTTCCCGTCTTCTTGCTGGTCTACCTGTGATGTTCGACCTTCCTTGATTTGTCAAGTATGTTGTAGAATCCCAGGGTTCCTCTGAACAGTATGTTCATCAGGCCGTCCGTGCCCTTGGCAAGACTCCCTGGTTTCTATTCTCAACAGTAAAACAGATTTGCCTGATGAAGTACCAGTCTTAGTGTTGACTATGACTGGATGGAAACAACAAGGAAGAGATCCCAATGCGTTGCCCTAACTGTACCCAGCGAAATTCTGTTGCTTCCCGCAACTGCAAGTTTTGCGGACAAAAGTTCAAGAAAAAAGGGCCCCAGATTCCTATAAAAGCCGTTGCGGCTGTGGGCATCGCCGGCGTCGTTGTTTGCGCCGTGTCTGCGCTGGGGTCCGTATTCACTCGCCCAGATCCAAAGCTCAAGCCCGTCGCGGAGCGCATGGCTGCCGGACCGAAGTCAGCTGAGGACGCCCAACTCATGCGGGTACAGCTTGATACGGCGGTCCAGAAATATCTGGAGCAGTTCGGCAATATTGCTTCTCCAG
>CAZISK010000311.1:0-8433 GCA_964541355.1 uncultured Candidatus Obscuribacterales bacterium | reverse complement strand
GCATTCTTATTGATCGAGTAGTTGACACCGCCTTCGCCGCCTACTTCTGTGGTGATGACGCGACCGTTACCGTCGGTAATTGCAAGCGGTTCGGTTTTGCTGGGGTCGTGTAGGCCGACCGGAGGTACCAATTTTTCTGCCGTGCTCGGGCGATTATCCAGCACGAAGAAAATTGGGATGTCGTCTAGTTGATTGATGCTGGGTTGTAAATCGGAGCCTGGTTTGATCAGCGAGTCGGTTCTTTCGCTGAGAAGGTTGAATCTTCTATCAAACGGCAAAGCGCCGTCGATAGAAACGTCGCCTGCCGGATCCGGACTGGTGAGCTGATCCGGACTGGCTACTGTTCCATCGCCTGGTAAGGATGTTGTCGGCTTTGTTTCCTCTGACGGGCTGGAGCTTACGCTCGTGTCAGAAGTCGACGACGTGAAAGTATTTTCTGTACCAGTTTTTTGGCCTTTGGAATCACCAAAAGCGTTGTCGAAAGCGTTGGACCCCATTCCTCGCCTCACAAAAACACTTGAGCAGTGAGCTATTTAGTTGTTCGAAAATGTCAGCCGCGATCAACTCGACTGACCGCTACATCGCCCTCATCACAAAAGGCGAAATAGTAAGAGTGGTTGACTGCATTCAATCTACAGTTCCATTGTGAACTTTTGGTGCAAAAAACCTTCTGATATTGCCGGTTTTGCGGTTTTCCACACTGCAGGGTGGGAGGACTACGTATTAACGTGATGATGTCATGAGATGGCTGCAAGACGAATGATTCTATGGCGATTGGCGCTTTCCAAGTACTGTGCGGATTTGCAGATTCGGACTGTGTAAACCCACAGCCTGAGCCGGTCCGGGAGGTTGTCAAAACCAGGATATTGTTATCGTCTCTTTTTGCATAAAGGGGTAGCTTGATGATGAACGCCGCAAGCGGCCCAGTTTTACAATCGACAACTTCCAAGACGTCCAAGACATCCAATTCGACCAATTCAGCCAGAACAGATTCTAATTCTATGACGGCAGTGCAGGGCGCGTCGATACGGTTTGCCCTCAATCTGATTTTCAATTTCGAGGCTGGCTCAAGGGTTTGACGCCACCGATGACAGCAATAGTTGTCTTGTGGCGGTCGCCAATTGACTCTTGCCTGGCATCTGGAGCGCCATACCAGTGGTTGAACACTGTCGGACCGCGGGCACCGACTTTAGTGGCTTGGCCTGGCGTCGAAAGACAGAGGAAGACAACGCCTGATAAAGTGTGTCGCGAAAGGCTCGATCAACTGGAGAAAACTAGCTAGATCGGCTGTCGGTGGGGTGTCGTCAATTCATTCGAGCGGCAATGTGGCAGAATGTAATTCGCTGGGAAGAAGATATTAGAGTTCAAGAACTTGAAGCTCGTTGAATTCATAGTAGATAATTCTGAGGAAACTGGGACCACTCAAACTAGATGGCAAAGATTCTTCTCGTTGAAGACGATCGAAACCTGGCAGGAACTGTTCAGGAGTGGTTGGAGTTTGAACATTATCTGGTCGAATGGGTGGAGACCGGCTTAGACGCCCTCGACATGATGAAGTCCTATAAATATGACGTGATCATCCTCGATCTGACCCTGCCGAAAATGGATGGCATTGAGGTGTGCAAGCACTATCGCGCACAAGGCGGGCAATCGCCCATATTGATCCTGACTGGACGCGGGACGGTGCCGGACAAAGAGGTCGGATTCGACGCTGGTGCCGACGATTATCTCACCAAACCTTTCCATTTGAAGGAGCTGTCCGCCAGGATTAGAGCGCTTCTCCGAAGACCATCCTCGCTCTCGGGCGAAGTCCTCGAGGCTGGTGATCTCTCTCTCGACATTGTTTCACACCGGGTCACGAAGAAGGGCGAAGAGATCCACCTGCCCAGAATGGAGTTTGCCCTTCTCGAATTTCTCATGCGACACAAAGGTCAAGTCTTTAGCGCAGAAGCCTTACTCGACCGTGTATGGACCGCTGACTCAGAAAAATCACCAGAGACTATTCGTACTTCAGTTAAGAAGCTCAGAAGCAAGATCGACACAAAGGGAGAGCCGTCCCTTATCCGCAACGTTCATGGCGTCGGATACAAGCTTGAGGATTGATTCGAATATGCATAAGTTTGGCACCAGGAGGCCGAGTCAGTGGCTCGGATGCATGTTATCGATCTGCTTGATGTTCGTTGCCGGCGCTCGTGCCGGACACTGTCAGATGTACGGTGCAGCATCCCAGGTCCAGGAGGCGCAGGGCGGACCTTACGTCGGCAATGGCGGTCGGCAGCGCTTTGTAGCGCCTATCAAGTCCCCTTCAGATTCCAGCCGTCGGACCTGGCTCACTATATACAACGGTTTTGGTAATAAACCTGGGTTCACATCGGCAAGGGTTATTCTCACACAGGGCGCTGTGACAGGGAGTGCGGAACCTGCCGGCTACGTAATTACTGATGACAGTACTTTTCGCATCAGGAGCTATTTCACAAAGGAGGTCACTGGCGAACTGAACGACAACTCCAGTCTCGTTATCGATGTGGACGGTCCCCGAGGCGCTCAGCTGGCCTGGATTCTATCGGCTCTGGAAGGTCCGAGTCTGTCGCCGTTAAACCCGAGCTCCACCCTTTCTGGTAGGTCATTGATTCTGCATGGTGACAATTTCAGCCTTAATCCAGCAGAGAATACTGTCACATTCAACGGCAAACCTGGAAAAGTTACTGCCTCAACCCGGACAACGTTAACAGTAATCCCCCCGGAGTCCATCGACCAGGGTAGCGCTTCGATTGTCGTGACAGTAAACGGTATGGCAAGCAACAACCTCAATATGGGAATCAGAGGACCGATCCCGATTCTCACCTCGCTGTATCCTGATGGAGGTCCTCCCGGCGAGATTCTGACCATATATGGACGTAACTTCGCCAGTCCGATCCAGAACAACATAGTTCAAATCGGACCCTTTCGGGCCAACGTCCTGGGCCTGAACAACAGCGGCGGTTTGCGCGTCGAGATCCCCAATTGGGGCACGGCATCCAGCGGGCTCGCCGTCTCCGTCATCTCAGATGGCGTCCCGTCCCGCAACAACCTCACCTTCTACCCCTACCCGCACATCTTCGTTCAAGGCAGCCCCTTCTAGAGCCGGTTGCGAAATTCGTAGTAGAAAAAAGATCTGACAAGACAGAATGCTGATGACAGTAAAGTGCTGTCACTGTAACCAGGGCACAGGCTAATCGTTGTCAGTAAGAAAAGTATGCCGTAACTTTTGGAAACCCTGTACTGGTTGAAAGTTTCCTTGTTTGGACCGCTATCCAAGCAAAAAAAGGTAAACCGATATCGGTTTACCTTTTGGGGAGATCGGCTGAGCTAAATGCTGGCGGCTTGAGGCTTTGCCGCTTATCTATAGGATCACGGCGAGAATTCGGAAAAGAACGTGACAGTAATAGGGAAAACCCTGGATTAATGTAAAACTGTAATGGTTTTTTGAACGCATTTTTGAGCCTGTTTGTTTGGAAAGGCTCAATATGCTTGCATTGATAGAGTTTTTGCTAATTTCTGAACCGACCTTGACAGCATGCCAGTTTTGGTGCACAATGCTGTTATGGTTGCGGAGCGCATCTCATACTCTCTAAACGAATTAAGCAACGAAGTTGCCCGCCTTCTCAAAGATCGTGGATTGATGGGCATTCAGCAAGATCAGAGAGTTAGTGCGGCTCCCGACAAGAGAACAATCAGGTATTACACGACGTTGGGTTTACTTGACCGTCCTGAAATCGAGGGACGGCAGGCGAAATACAACTTCAGGCATGTTATGCAGCTGGTGGCTATCAAGTCACTGCAGAGCGTGGCTTTGCCTTTGTCCGAAATTCAGTCGCTTCTATATGGGCTCACTAACGACGAGCTCGATCATGTAATCGACGGGGTGGCGGAATCTGTTCGCGTTAAACAACGGCTTTTTAAGAAGGAGACTTTTAGACCAACCAGATTGAGAGAGATAACGGTAGAGCCTGGACTCAGGCTCATCGCGGAAGAGGGCTGGCAGTCCGAATTGGAAGATTCTCTTCTTTATGACCGGTTGAAAGCAGCGCTGGAAGTTCTCAAAGGTACAGGTCCCGAGGGAGGATCCGATGATGACAGACATGAAGAGAGAGTATGAATCGATCGAGCTTTTAGAAGAGTTGAAGAACGAAATTGAACGCCGGTTAGGTTCGCTTAGAACAACTCAGGGAGCGAAATCGCTCAACCTGCCGTTGCACTCGGTCGATATCAATGCTCGCGCCGTCGGCCGCGTTGTCGAAGTGACGATTTCACAAGTTTTTAGGAACCCCTACAAAGAACATCTCGAAGCGGAATATATTTTTCCCATGAGTGGCTGTGCCTCGGTCAACTCATTCAAGATGCATGTAGGGGGTCGCACCGTGATAGGGACGATCCAGGAGAGGCATGCTGCCAGAGCGCAATACCAACAAGCGCTCGTAGAGGGCAAGCGTGCCTCGCTCCTGGAGCAAGAACGTGACGACGTATTCACAATGCAGGTGGGCAACATCCCGCCTAATGAGCGAATAACAGTCGAAATTACGTATACGGAAAAATTGGAATTTTTCGAAGATGGCACTACGGAACTGAGACTACCGTTGGTAGTTGCGCCTCGCTTCATACCCGGAACAGCGCTGGCGAGAGAACAGGTCGGAGATGGAATCGCTCTGGATACGGATGAAGTCCCTGATGCCTCCAGGATTTCACCACCGCGTTTGGCAAATGGGGTCGACCCCGATGTATCTCTATCGATACAAGTCGAGCTGATTCCAGAACTTCTGTCCCACCGGGAGGGGCAGACGTCACGCGTCTCCGACCTGTCTTGCTCGCAGCATGCCGTCAAAACGACCACCACAGATGGTGCCATCAAAGTGACTCTCGCCAAGGTCAACGAGTTTCTCAATCGAGACTTTGTTTTGCAATGGAAGATCGTCTCGGACAAGATAACCTCTTCGGTAGTGTTTTACAAAAAACACGGGAAACTCCAGAAAGATCCTGCTGGTTATGCAATGTTGTCGCTGGTTCCGCCAGCTACTGCCAACATGAGGCGCTTGGCGCGAGATGTTGTATTTGTACTCGATAGATCGGGCTCGATGGGGGGTCAGAAGATGGCTTCTGCTGCTCGAGCATGCGCAATCCTGTTGTCCACGCTCGGACCTGGTGACCGATTCGCGATCAACGCCTTCGATGACAGGTGTGAGTGGTATCGTCGCCAGGGCAACTTTTACGATGCGGACAGCACTGGTATTGAGGATGGTATCGCCTTTCTGCGAGGAATAAACGCCCGTGGCGGCACTATGCTGAATACCGCGGTCTCTGATGCCTTGACCTTGACCAAGATGCACATCGAGAAAGATCGAGTACCGGTCATAGTTGTATTGACGGACGGCGAAGTCGGCAACGAATCGCAGATCTTGAAGATGGTACAGCAGTCGGCCGGCGACACGAGAATTTTCACAATCGGAATCGATACCGCTGTTAACTCTTCGCTGCTCAAGCGTCTCGCCGCGCTCGCTGGTGGTACGTCCGCTTTCGTAACACCAGGTTCGCAACTGGAAGATGCGCTAATCAAAATCGGACGCGAAATAGGTCAGCCGCTTATCACGGATCTGAAGGTTACCTGTGTCACAAGTGGTGTCACAATCGAGAAATCCGCGCCGGCGCGAATACCGGATCTGTTCGAGGGGCGAACTGCCGACTGTTTGTTCAAACTCATCTACAAGAAAGAGAACTTGTCTCTTCAACCGAAATTCCTGGTCGAAGGAAAGCTTGCCGGCGGCGGCAGTTTCTCAGAAGAGATAGTTGCTCAAAAGGTTGACGTTGAAGGTGTCTCGCGACTGTGGGCGAGAGAGTACATCAAGGAGCTTGAGGACCAGTTCAGAACCGGCACAGACCAGAGCGCGACCAAGCAAGCCATAATTGATATTTCACTGGCGTTTTCCGTGCTGACAAAATTTACCGCTTTTGCCGCGGTCGATGAATCGGAAGTGGTCAATGCAACAGGAGAGGTCCGTCATGTTATGCAGCCAGCACATATGCCGGATCAATGGACTGTGGATGCAGCCCACATGAATGCTTACGATGCAACAGGTCTCGGTTCAGCGGTTCACGGTGCAGCACCACAGTCTCAAGCGCGACCAAATTTAAATCTCGGGATGTTCTCGATGGATTCCGATATGGAGCAGTCTATCGATCAGCTCATGAACTCACAATTCGGACGGGCTTCTGACATGCCCGCATCCTATGGACATGCCCCCAACTCATCTTCGTGGGATGCAACAAGCGCTTTCAGGTTGGACGATCAGAGCCTGCTGTCTTCGCCGCCAGCACCAGGTTCACAGCCTCCTGCTCAACGACCATCACCGCCCGCTTCTAAAATTACACCTCCAGGCTCGGCAGTTCCGTCAGGCGGTGTCAATCCGTTGGGTACACTTAAGCAGTTCTTCAAGAGCGTCAACTCAGGAAGGAATTCCGCACCAAGCACCGCACCTGTCTCCCGAATTTTGAGTGCGCTCAAGATTTTCAGAGAGGAGTGGATGTCTGCCTGGGCAGAGCTGGCGACTGGAGTTAAACCTGGTTCGGCAATTATCGCCGCAGCAAGAACAGAACTTGTAGAAGCTCTGTCGGATCATCCGGTCGGATTTGATGTTCCAGTGTTGCAGAAGTTTTTGCGCTCATCAGCAAAAGAGTTCGTACTTGCGCTTCAAGTTTCTGACTTGTCGTCGTCGGATATCTACGATCAGCGTTCTCGATTCCATGAGGGATTCGTAGATGCGATGGTGGAAGCCGAAGCCGCCATGTTGAGACTGCAAGGCAAGCAGGGCGCTTTCTGGGAATCCAGCGTCTGAGACGAATATGCCTAGCCAGCAGAATCGTCGAGGACAGTAACAAAAAAGAGAGCCAGGACCTATCTGAAGTTGAGGTCGTGATCGGTCCTGTGTTCACTGGGTTACGGACAACTTGAGAGTGCAAGAGACGGGTGCCCATCCACCCGTCTTTTACTGTTGTAACACGGCGCGAAGCACTGCGCCAAGTGATCGTTCTGCATGGAGATGGATTGCTGACAAGCTGAGCACGATGGGCGGTTGCATGAGTTACGAGTATGATGATTAAGTTCTGAATGTACCGAGCCTAGTGCTTGAAGTTCTTACAGAATCGCTCCATCGCATTGGGAGCTTCGCTGAGGGTAGCGCTTGAATCCTCCAGATCCGCTCAATCTAGCTCATTGCAGCAACTCAGGCGAGTGGCATTGTAGAGTTCGAAATAGCGTCGTAAAATGGGTAAGCATTCACTCCGAGACGTTCAAGTCTGACTCCTGGAGATCGTTTGCGGAACATGGTGCAACAAAACAGGTCCGAAAAGTGGCTACACGAGCAGGCTAGGCATGGTGGGCTGCTGCTAAATGCTGTAGTTAAGCGGGCTTTGAGCTACCTCTCCTAAAACTTTCTATCTCCTGGTTGGTGAACCTTGGTGACGTTAGTGAAGTTTTGGCTTCACCTCAAATGTTGTAGCTTCAATCTGCTCATGGGTGCTGATTTCAGAGATCGCCTTACTTTCAGGACATCGTTTATGCCAACCAGTGCTAGAGATGCCTATGTCCGATTTCGAACTCTGGCTTCCGCTGTGGATTTCGTTAATCCCTACCGACTTAAGCCTCGGCTGATGGAGAACTGGAACAATTCGGAACAACTACCGGCAGGTTTGCGTCAAATCCTTAGCTGGTGCCACAAATTGCAGTTAGTTAAATTCAACATAAGTTTTTCTTACTGGATTATTTTGCAAATTTAGGGGCATCTGACAAAAGGTAGATTCCGGTTTTCAGTATCTCACCCTATAATATTAGAAGTGACTTTCAGCATAGATGAGTTGGACCACCGGTCGCACCGGTAAAATAGAATCTCAGAGGAAAGCGTAAGCATGTCGAATTTCAAGAAGCTATTCAATTTCACAGTCAACGAGATTCCCAGACCTCGCTGGAATGTGCTTGACCTCATTAACGTCATCAACCGCGGCAGCGTGCCTACCCTGGTGACGTGTGAAATTGATATGACCTGGGCGGAGAACCTTCGAAGCCAGCTCAAGGAGCACGGCTATAGGACGACCGTGACTGCGATTCTTCTCAAGGCGATTGCGGTAGCGCAGCGCTCCCATCCAGAAAGCAGAACAACCAGACTTCCCTGGGGGAAATTAGTCACCTTCCGAGATATCGTGGCTGGTTTCACCGTCGAGCGCTATATCGGCTCACAACCGGCTGTATTCTTCGGAGCCATTGAAGATGCAGATACCAAGCCAATTACTGAAATCGCACGTGAACTCCGAGCTTACTCGGAAGCCGAGCTGTCGGATGTCAACCACCTCGACATTCAAAACAGATTCAACAATACGCAATACACACAACGCAGCGACATAATACAA
>CAZISK010000310.1:0-8443 GCA_964541355.1 uncultured Candidatus Obscuribacterales bacterium | reverse complement strand
CCCGCTGTCGTTCTCCAAAACGCTCAGCCTGACCGCAACTTGAATACTTACCTTTCGAATCCATTTTTACTAGGTGTTGTAGTACTAAGCAAAAAAGCTCGTAAATGGTATGGTTAGTAGCGGACGTGCTAAGCGCCTGCGCTTGCAGCCACTTAGCGAATCTGCTTATTGCACCATGTTCCGCAAACGGTTTCTCTGTCTCCTGCTTGAACGTCTTGGAGTGAATGCTTACAAAAGCTCCAAATCGAAAATGTAAGAGTGATGGATAGGCGACCACGCAGACACGAACTGGCATTCGTGTCTGCGTGAACTTCTGGATATCACTCCAGCGAAACTAAACTACTTCGACAACCGGTTACTTGGCGGACGCATCCTCGACATTGACGATCAGCGGCTCACCCGACTTGCCCGTGAACTCGGCTGAGCACACCCAGGCAACCTTGTCTGCCACTTCGTCGGCGGTCAGAAGACGCTTCTGCCCGCTACCGGCGGCGATTTTCGCTACTGCATCGTCCTTCGAAGAACCCCGCTGGACGAGACTGTTGACGATCACACCGGTCATGTCCGTATCGACAGGAGCCGGGCAAATCGGTACACAACGAATGCCCTTGCTCGAGACCTCCTCCGACAGCGCACGCGCGAATCCAACCACGGCGAACTTGCTGGCACAGTACGCGCTCATGCCGCGGTAGGCCTTCACTCCTGCCATGCCGGCCAGGAAAACGATGTTGCCGGACTTCGCCGTGAGCATTGACGGAACGATCTCTTGCACGAAGAAGAGATTGCTCTCGACGTTGACCGCGAACATCTTCGACCAGTCCGCACGCTTGATGGAGACAGTCGAACCGGACATCGAGATGCCGGCGTTGAGGACCAGGTTGGCCGGCGTCCAATCGAGCTCCAGAAGCTTCCTGCTGACCAGCCTGGCGAGTTCCGGATCGGAGACGTCCCCGACACAGTACGCCGCGCTGCCACCACTCGCGGTGATCTCTTCACAGACCGCCTTGGCGGACGCCTCGGTGCGGCCGGTCAAGAGCACCGGACCTAACTTGGACATCTTGAGCGCGACGGCACGACCGATGCCGCGAGTACCGCCGGTTACGATCGTTGCGCTCCGCGTCTCCACCTTGACCTCGACCTTTGCCGCCTGCTCGACGACCTTCGTTCCTCCCGCGGTCTCGACCTTGACGCCCTGCTCCTCAACCTTGACCTCGGCCCCAGCCAGTTCTGCGTTAAGTGTAGCCATTATTTCTAACCTTGTTTTCCGTTGATCTGGTTTTCGTCAGATCTGTAAAGAAGACTCTCGAAATACGTTAGATTCCAGACTCGAGTCATCAAGCGCCCAGCAACGGTCTGTCGCTCTGCTGCTTTGAGTCTTGAAATTTTGCGAGTTTCGAAAACAACTGCGTAGTCAATACGCATGAACAACCAACGGTTAACTCCGCACGTCAATTGCGACGAGCCTGAAGTATTGAAAGCAATCATTATGGGCGAACTATAAACGAAAAATCGGCAATGTCCGAATAAAGCAGCTAAGGTTGCCCCAATGCATGCTTTAGATTCAACACTGGTAACACTGCCTGTTAACAGATGCCAACCCTTGAGCGGTGGACCTTTTCGAAAACTCACCGGAACTTGTTAGCAACAATTAAAAGCATCTTGCAACTTGGTATCACTAGCCAAGAGTTACCGGAGGTGGCGTAGGACTTGACTATCCTAGCTTTCGCTGGCGACAATATCAGTCAAAACGGTCGCTTGTCTCACGTGAGAAACTCAGTTTTTCTTTCTAACCTGGCATCGTATTCAGTACCACCTGTCACAGACATCTATTTCACATCAAATTCTGTTGAAACTGTTTAATTGTGATGCGAACTATGAAAGCCAGAATTAGTGCGGGTCGGCACATGCGAAGACAGCCTCGAGCACTCCAACTCAGCCCTAGTACCTTGAATACGCATTCTATACAGGTCTCGATCTTGTTGATCTTCCCCGCCCTCCATTCGGAAAATCCTTATAAGGAGCAAAGTCCACAAACAGGCAAGACTTTCGGGATTGTCACCAAGATAAGGCGAGGGTGTCTAGTGAAAGATGAGCCAAACATGAGCGTCTCGGTAGCGACTAGTCTTGGCGCGCTATGGAGAAGGTTGAATTGGGTTGTTCCTTATCCGACGACTGCGTTGGTCCGGCATCCGTAAAACAGTCGGTCATGTTTCACTCATGGAAAGGAAAGAACGCCAGAATGCGGCTTTTGCAGGTTGTCTCATCAGGACGTAGATTAGGCGATGCCTTGGATTGTCAAGTGAGGACGACTAAGGTGGAGTTCAACTTCGATTTCCGATTCAAGCAAGGAAGCAAACCAAACTCGGCAAAACCGAAAAGCCTACTCAAGAACCCAATCGTTAGCGGCGTCTATGCATGCAGGCAGGATGGGCCGCGTTCGATAAACCCTCGGAGTGAGACCATATTTGGTATCACTCAGCAAACCTTCAAATCACATCCGGCAGATGGCATCGACTTCTGTGGTCGGTGCTCGTCACTCTTACCAGGAGATAGATCATGAACTTCCTTTCGTTCGCATTTGTTGTGGGTGTGGGCATGCTCTCGTTCTTTCTGATTGGGCTCTGGATGGCAACTCACTTCGTAGCCTTCAAATCTCGCGTCAGGCATCTAAACCACACGATTATGACTATCGGGGTACTGGTCATGATGTTCTCTTGGTGTGTTCCTGGCGGCGTGCTGGTTGTTGGCTGTGTAGTGTTCCTTGGCTGCGCCATCATTGGGTTCGCCTTTCCTACTTAGTTCGGCGGCTCGCGAGTCGCCTGCGATTGTCGATCGGTCCGATGGTATCAACACGTGGTGCGCGTTTCGGCAGAAACGCCCTGCTCAAGGAGGCATGTATGGACTGTGTAACTTACGTGATGAGTAGTGGAATCTTTGGTGGGATAACGGTGCACCACGAACCTTATCCACACATTCCCGTAGGCGATGCCGGTGTCAGGTTTGCTGTGCAGCCATGGGCTTACGGACTAGCCGGCTTCAAGCGACCCGTTTATTGGCATAAGCCAATCGAAGGTTATGAATATGAACCATACACTTCCATCGACGAGCTGTCGATTGGTTCGAAAGTTCATGCGGGCAAGGTGGTGCCTTGTGCCATCAAGCCCGTCGGCAAGAAGGAGATCTGGAAGAAAAAGATGGTACACCTGATCGCTAGATTGGGTTTCAAAATGATTGACATGAAACAGCGAGGTGTCACGCTACTCGCTCATGGAATGAGCGGCCCCAATTCGAAAAGAGTGAACGAATACCTGGTCGTTCTTGAAAGCGGGACCATCCTCGAACTGTTAGCACCAAGCCTAAAGCATCGATTTCATCTCGATTTCGAGAGCTCTGGCTGCCGTCTGCGTGGGTACACACGGGACTCCAACGGAGCCTATGTGGACTGACCGCGAAGCACTTCGAGGTCTTATCCGTATCGACTGCTCCGACTCACGAGTTCACTTCCATTCGTTTTGGTTCTCACTCCACTTAAACTGCGCCTTCTGGTGCTCAACTGAAAGGATCGCATCATGAAAGACAAGGAATACATATTCACCGTCGACTTGAACGATTTTGTCCGCCCCGCCGTACTCTGTGTGCTGGCGGTGTTTGCACTTCGCGTCGGGTTCGCCGTCAATGCTCTGGCCATTGTTCGTATAACCGATGGAGAAAATGCCTGGGCATGCCTCGCCATAATGGCAATGGCGTTTGGCTCGCTGTTCACCGACGCCATTGTGGCGGGCATCATCGGGTTTTACTCTGCTGCCAAAAGCTGGTTGGGCCAAACAATCATCCTGGCTTGTGTTGGTCTGATTATCGCGGGGGCAATCTCGTACTTTTGCTAGTTCAATCATCGGATCATCGGTGATTGGTGCTACATAGGCAAACGAGATCAAAATAAAAAAACTGGCGAGGCACTGTCAGCGGTGCCTCGCAAAGTTGTTTCCAATCAAGCCTAATCACAATCTACTCCACATTGCTCCACGGAAGTGGAGGTCTTAACGGAGGAAATACAATGGCTTACATGGAGTTTCTCCGGCATATACTGACCCACAAGGGTCCTCTGTTCATAGTGTCTAGAGAAGTCAGGTCTGGAACTGATCACAGTTGTCCACGATGTAATGGAACAGGCAAATACGAGGCAAGCAAAGAGGTCGCGAGCGAGGGAGTCTCTGACCCAAGCTAAAGCGCGCTTGGAATTGGCGAAGTCCGAATTATCCGCTCTTCTGCGGTGAGAAACCTGAGGGATCGATCTCTCTAAATCGCAGCTGTTTTCTAATTCAAATCAGGCTGAGACCAGCAAGAATGATTAAAGGCAAGGCTCGAAGATCCTTATCCATGTGGTAAATCTTTGGGCTTTGTTTTTGAATCAGTTTACTATATGGGTTCACACTAAAGTGGGTAGTATATATGGAGGGGCTCATGGAAACTGGCTCCTGAAGAATTCGTGGTCAAGAAAAATGCTGGTGTCGGTCGGAACCAACTGCCAATGGTATTATTATTCGATAAATTGTTTTTTTGGTAATTTGCATGGACGCAACTGACGACCTAAAGCTTGATCAAGACCGTCAATTCGCGTCTCGCATACAGCTGATTTTAACGATTTCAACCAGTCTGCAGATTCCAATCTACCGCCAACTGTGTGAGCAACTGCGAGAGGCAATCATCAGTTTGCAGCTGATGCCCGGAGAACTGCTTCCATCGAGTCGCGAACTTGCTTCCGTGTTGGGCGTATCACGAAAGACCATTAGTCGCTGTTATGAAGAGCTTCTTAGTCAGGGATTTCTTACGTCCGAGCCAGGCGTGGGAACATTTGTGCGGAAAATAACGCAGGCGGAGTCACCTCCAGATGACGTTAAATTGATAGCCGGTCGCCGACTAACCGAGTACGCCGGACGCTTGTTGAGTTGTCCGGCGGAACCGACTAATCAAGGAGAATTTCCGGAGTTGCATTTTGGTGCCCCGCCTCCTGAAGAGTTGCCGTTTAAGGCCTGGCGTCAGGTTATGTTGAAGCAACTGAGAGATTGTGATTTTTCTCAGATCTACTACGATACTGATCCGTTTGGTTACCTCCCGCTTCGCAGAGCGCTTGCTTCTTACTTGTTTCGCTCTCGTGCTTTGCAGTGCGATCCGGAACAAATCATCGTTTTTTCCCACGCGCTCAGTCCACTCAGGCTATTTGCACAGATTGTCGTCGGAGCCGGTGATTCGGTAGTGGTCGAGAACCCTGGATTCCCTTTTGCAAGGCGGGTATTTGCCTCTCTGGACGCGCAAATCATTCCTGTTGGTGTGGACGACGGAGGAGTTCGGGTTGACGAGCTCCAGTCGCTTCCAGAGTCGCCTAGTCTGATTTATGTAACACCATCTCACCAGGACCCGACCGGAGCGATGTTGACACTGGAGAGACGCAAGCAATTGTTGGATTGGGCGAGGAACCATAATTGCCTCATTCTTGAGGATGACTACGATTGCGAGTTTCGCTACACTGGTTCAACTTTGCCGGCCCTGATGGCTTTAGACCGGAATGAAACTGTTGCATACATTGGCGACATGTGGAAAACGTTGTTTCCTCTCATCAATGTAGGATATCTGGTTTTGCCTAAAGGTCTTGTTGCAGTCTTTCGACAAGCCCAGTCTCTAAGCTGGACCAAGGTAAGCACTAGTCTTCCTTTCTACGATCAGCTCGCGATCACTGAATTCATGAACGACGGGCACTTCGAACGTCACGTCAGGAAGACCAAAGCGACCTACGCCAATCGATATAGAAACCTGGTCATTGGACTGACCCGTTTTTTCGGCGGGAATGTAACCTGGGCAAGCGATAGCAGCGGCATGCAGCTCCTAATAAAATTCAACACTTGCATAAACCATGCAACGATCATTGAGACGGCAAAATTGGCAGGACTCTCCGTTATTTCGACATCGTCCTACTATTGCGCTCAGCCGGTAGAGAATGAGTTCCTCATCGCTTTCGTGATGCTGGAGGAAGATGAGATGACGAAGCGGATCGAGCATTGGGCTACGATTTTAAACTGTTAGTTCTGAGTTTTTTCTTGGTAGTTCGACGCTCGTCGAGTAATTTGAATTGGAGTGTTGCTGTGGATTCCACAACACTTTTTTACCAAGTCCACCTTTGCGATTTCGAGGGTGCCGGTGCAAGCATCGCCAACACTCTCGGCAGAATCATATTGGAATAGAAGTTCGTCAACAATCGACTAACCTGAATAAGCTTCACTCCGTTTTGTTGCAATGAAACCAGTTCGTCGCTTACATGGTCGAGGTTTTAAGACGTTAACGCAATATCAGGGTATCAAACTTCGCTATTTGACTCGGTATTCGTGGTCAATCCATAGCAAGAGCGCATTCTTTGATTGATTCAGTGGCATCAGGGTTTATTGTCTACTTTCAGGCTCTTGCTATTCGAATTGACGACAACTATGTTCGAGATATTCTCTGATGACTCTTAACTGACTTCCGACGACCCGGCACAACCACTAAACCGCTAGTTCCAGCCTTCTAAAGCGCTCACTGAGTAGCTTTGACGAGGCTTGGCTCTGTTTGGCCTGTGCTCTGGTGTGAGGAATCGAGGAGCCTTCAGAATTTCGATTCACCTCAAGCAAGGAACAAACAAGTATGAACGAACGAAGCGAATCTAAGGCAGCTAATTCTACCCACAGCCGATCAGCACGGAAACCCGACCCCCGCTGGACGAAGCTCGGCGCGGATATGGCAGCCAACGTCACTGTGTCCGTCACTGTGACTGGGGTTGCCAAAAACGGCAATGGTCAAACGTGCGGACTTCAAACCAAGCTCGAAGGTCTGCGCGCCTTCTTGCCCGGTTCACGCATTCCTCGCGGGCAAGACGCAGAGACTCTGGTCGGCAAGACCCTCGAGGTTAAGGTGATAGAGTGCGATCAGGACACCGGGAAACTGGTCGTCAGCCGCGTTGCCGTGCTGCAGTCCGAACGTGCCAAGTTTGTCGAGTCACTGGTCGTCGGCCAAGAGGTGACTGGTACCGTGGTCTCTGTACGGGAGAGTCTGGGCTACTTTGTCGACATCGGCCCATTGGATGCGCTACTCCACGTCTCCCAGACTCCTTATGTCGACGGGGTGCCGCAGGTATTCGCTGTCGGCGAAACTCTCACTGCTCGCGTCAGTCAGGTCAACCTCGCCGAAAGCAAAGTTGCCTTAAGCATGCGTGCACCTCGCTCGGTTCCCCAGCGCTCCGAAAGCGAGAACCGCCCGACCAATCAGAAGGCAATGCCCGTCGCCAGGGTGGCAACCGCCAAATCACAGACCGCGATCAAACCGGTGACACCTGCGCCTGTCACGGCAGTTCGGAAAGTTCATCGCCCAGGCAAATCCAGCGCTGCTGCGAAGCCTTCTCGGAGTGCCGTTACGATCTACAGGAGTTTCGCTGATTTGTCCGCGGCTCTCGCGAACAAAGTCTCGGAATAGGTCTAAGACGTGTCTTGCGATGCCTTCGAACTCGAAACGACGGATATTCTGCCGCCATCTCGGCGGCAGACCGTTTAAATAGTTACTTCCAAATTCCCACATTTTGATTGGAGTGAATTATGACGAACCCTACGAAGGCTCACTTTGACCATGGCATCTATTTCCTGAACATGCTCGACTGGACTGTGTGAATACGACAACCTTCCGGAAGGTAATCCGGACGAGCAAACGCCGCTCTATCCTGCGGATGAGTAGGGAAGAAAACCAAGATTTATAGCCGCGCCCTCCGCTTCTGGAGGCGCGGTTTCCTGGATATTCCAGCGACAAGGTAGTCTATGAAATTGCCTTGTTTTTTCTCGTTTAGGGAGTACTGGGTGAAATAGTAGTAAGCGATATAGTACCAGCAGCGGAAATGAAAAAAACTTCGAATGTAAGGAATGAAATGACGAAAAGACGCGGACCAGCGAGGATGGTTGCTCCTCGCTGGTCCGCAGAGATTGGTCGTGACACTAACGGCCGGTCAGTTCAACTTCGCCGTTGCTGCCGGAGTCCTTACTCCGCCTTCGGATCGGTCACGTACTTGGCGAACTTGATGGCGCCTTCCTTGGTGACGGTGAAGCCGAGGAAATCGCGGTTGACGTTGAACTGCCACGGCATGCGGCAGCTTTCCAGCCCGATTTCGACGGAGGTCACGGCCGCGCCCTCGGCGCCTTCCTCGTCGAGGTTGAAGACGACCTTGTGCTTCACCCGAGAGATGTAGGCGTTTCCGTCGCCGGCGTACAGCCCCTTCAGGTCGGCCGCGCCGGGGTTGAACGCGTCGTCCATGCCGAGGCCCTTCAGGGAGCCGTTCAGTTCGTTCTCGTAGGTGAGCTGCTGGCAGGGCAGCCAGAGTTCGCCTTCGGACTCGTACTCGCTGCGGGAGTCGCGGCGAGTACGGGCTCCGCTT
>CAZISK010000309.1:0-8464 GCA_964541355.1 uncultured Candidatus Obscuribacterales bacterium | reverse complement strand
CATCATTATCGAAGGCACTCTGGAGTATCAAACTGCAGAAAGATACAGTTACAACTACTGGTTCGGCTGCAAGTCAATCGAGTGCAAGATGAATCCGCAGGAGTTCCGTAAACTAAATGGTCTCGCCGATGGTGCAGAACCAAAAGAAGGCGTGAAATATAAAATCAAAGGCGCTGATAAACAAGACTACGAAAACTGGAGTTTTGTCAGAAAGGAAAAAGACGGTACGCTCTGTTTCAAGAGGGATGAAAAGTTTCGAATCGAGGTGCCTGCCAACGATTATATTCCGGCCTTAACGGCTATGGGTACCGTGGAGCTGGTGAAGGGTTACGACGCACAACGGTGGCTGTACGGCTTTAAGGTCGGTCTGTCGGATCCGACAAAATGGGAATTGCCTCAGGTGGGATTCTGGCACCACGGGGTCAAATGGGGCAAGGCCGTCATGGATGTGGGACTGACCGTATCGGGTGGCTACGGTGTGATACGTGGTGGAAGTATTGGTGCCCGTGCTATGTCCCTGGGACGCGGTCTGGTGGGTGTGAGTGGCCTGGGCCACGCCTGGATCGATCATCACGCATCACCAGAATGGAGAGACAGGATTCGTCTGTTCAGCCATACTTTCATACTGTTTGATACCGCATTCGGCCTTGGACTTCCGGTGTTGAAAAAGGCATTCGGATTTGGCGCCGCCGCCAGAGAGTCCGCCAGCCTTCTGCGGGATGCCGGACATGTCGCCCTTGCCGTCGATGGTATCGGTATCTATGGACCAATGGTGGCAACTCAGATAAAAAACATTGTGGAAAACCATCTTGGATTGACAAACAAACAGATCCTCGACCGAGCCATAGAAGAGCGAGCCACTCCTGTCAGAATCTCAGACAAAGTTGATAAGGAAGATAAGCCGGCCAAGTTCGATCTCGCTGACAAGGGTACGCGAGATTCAATGGATGTGATGATCGATCGACTAGGAAAGACAGTTCTGACCGAAACGAAGGATGCTGAAGCTCGCCGTCGAATTGAAAAGATGATCGAAACTTTCAAGGAGGTGTCTAAGCTCGATCGTAATGATCCGAAGAGGAAGCAGTTCCTTGTCGATCTGTCTAAGATGTTCACTGAATCTGATGCCACTATTTTGTGGAAACAAATATCCGCTGAAGGCGACAAGGTCGAAGAGGACTTCCGCAAAGCTGCTCAGGCTAAGGCCCAGGAAAAGGATAGGATACCGACTACCCAGGAGAAGCTGATTGCTGCCTCGATTGCGCTAATTCTCGAAGCGAATGAAAAGGGTGAATTTCCAGATTCAATCCTTAAGCGAGAGGTGGTGATTCCTGAGCATAAAGTGCGCAGCAGTACCAAGAAGGATGAGTGGGACACGCTCAAAGAGAGTAAGAAAGAAGTCTCGGTCGGCAAAGATGATGTAATCAAATTCATCCAGACCACGGCCGAGTCGTCAGATCTTCAATCGCTCAAGATGGGCGCCGCCAAGATGTTGTGGCGCATGAAAAAGCTCGATAACAACGGGCTTGCCGGTGTACTGGTCGATGTCGCGAAGAACTCTTCCGATCGAGAGCTGGTCGGCATGGCTCTGATTGATTCCAAGGATGTTTCGCTGGCCTATTTGCTTAATGACATTATGCATGACGAGGTGCTGATTGCTCGGGGCGGTTATGCTGCTATTCAGAGCTATCGAGCAAAGTATTATGGGCTGACCTCTGATGCGCTTAAACGAGACCTGAAACAGGTTATGACCGGTGAAAAATTCTCTTCCGATGTTCGCGGTCTGGCTATGGAGATTTTGCTTGCTAACGACCTGGACAAGGTCAAGGATCGGAAATCTGCTTTCGAAGAATGCGATAAGCGCTGGCAAGAAAATAAAGACAAAGATGGTGCTTATGCAAGCAGCTTGCTGAAAGCAGTCAATTTTCAGGCTTTGCAGGAAGTCCCTAAGAATGACGAAGTCCGCGAAATCAAGATCATCGAGGAAGGGGTCGAGAAAAAGGTAAAGGTTACGCGTCGACCGGACGACGTAAGACTGGAGAAGTTCAAAGCTCTTGTGGCCCTGCAAGAACTTGGTACCATCAAAGTCGACGGAGTCAATTTTAAGTTAACTCCGGCAACACTCAACTCGAATCTTCTGCGTTGTCTGTCTCGAACAGATCTGCAGTTCAGCGTTGCAGTATTCCAGAATCTCAACATAAGCAAACTTACCGTCGATGAGCGACGAGTGGTTCTTGGCTTACTGGGTTGGCCGAGCAGCTTCGAATCAGAGCAGTTGAAGATAGAAATTTTGAAAAAAATCAAAGCCATCACAAATGGTGATGCACATCTGGCGAAAGAAACGAAGCAGCACCTTCTGGATATGCTCAATCCCGGCAATCGTCCTGTGCCTGGTGCCACAGATGGTGACTATTCGTTCGTGGCGCCATATCCTGGATTGCACGCTGCCACCATAACTGCGCTTACCGAATTCGGGTGCCAGTATTTGCACCACGGTGACAAACTCGAACTAATGAAGCCGGCCGACTTCGAAAAGAATCTCGACGCCGGGCAGGACCGCAAACTGGTCATGGGCAAGTACTATCAGATTAATACCCCAGACGGTGTCAAATGGTTCCGCTTCATGGGGACTGACGAAGGACAGCTTCGCATGATAAAACAAGGCGATCCGACTGTTGCGACGCTAATTCGGCACTTTCAACAAGCCGATCGAATCGGTTCTGCCAAAGTTCGACTGGCTGTAGTGCAAGCAGCAGCAGACTTGCGGATTCCCGGACTGAGGCAGCTACTAGCCGAAGCCATCAAGAAAGAGACTGATCCCCGGGTGGCTCGACGCCTACGCGAAGTGCGAATGCCGGAGGAGCCGCCGCTCGATCCAGCATCGGAAGAGAGTATTAAACGAATCGAAGATTTTCGGATTCATTTTCGAGAAAACATGAAGGTAAAGGACCTGGATTCGTACGGAAAGTGGTTGTATGAAAAGTATCCATTGTTGTTTGAACGCAAGTTTCAAGCGGACCTTGAAGCCGACATCAAGAGAGTTTACGGAACTACTTTCATCTGGTCGGATCTAAAAGCTGGTTTTGATCAAACGATTTACTCTGGTGTATCGAAGGACGATAAAAAGCTGTTGACCGAGACCGACAAAGACGTGCTTGCCGATCCGCGTTTTCCTGAGCTCCTGGAAAAACTAGAAAAATCGAGCAAGGCTGCGGACAAGCAGTTAGCTCAAGGTCTGCGCTTTTTGAAAACGTATGATGCTGAAGTGGAAAAGGTTATTAAGGAGGCGAAGGAAGGTTCCGACGATGCCATTCTTGCGCTGGCATGGATAATTAACACGAGAGGCGGTGGCGCTGCCGTCAGTAAGAACGAGCCTCTGGCATACCCTCGAAAAAATGTAACCATAGCAAAGGCTTGTCTGGCCTTTCTGGAACTTGCCAAAGAAGGCTCGCCGAAGAGAGGCTCCACTGTTAAGTGGGCTATAGAATTACTTGTTCAGAACGGGAGCCTACCGCCGGATCAAAGAGCGGTCTTTGTCGAAGCAGCCAAGCAGCTAACAACGGGCGATAAAAGCAAGGATAAGGATCAAGCGATGACGCAAGAACGTCTCGCCAAGGTGCTGTTCATGGCCATACTCGCGCCTGGAGGACTCCCGGATAAGACCAGTGACAGATACAAACTTGAGATAGACTTTCGTAAATCGGTGATTATGGATCTCGCTGAGTGCAGAGACCCGCAAACCGTCGAGCTCTTCGAAGCAATCGCTACAGAATTCAAGAAAACGGTACCAGAGCTGTCAGAGGCTGCCAGCGACGCCGTGCGTTGGCTTCGAGATGGCATTCAACGTAACATTACGGACGCAAGGAAAAAGCCTGATACCACCTCACCGGCATCATCCCGAAGAGAAACCATTATTGTAAATCTCACCGATCCTACCAAGTCTGAAGAAGAAGTGGTGACAGGAATTGCCAGTGCTACTGAGGGATACGAATGGAACCAAAAAGGCAACGATGCTCAGGACGAGATTCTGCGCGAGGGACTTCGGCGCGCTCTAAATGATCCACGAGTCAGAGTCCGCATGATGGCCAGCATAGTTATGCTCTACAAGAGTCCGCTCAAGATGGACAAGGCGCTTGCTTGCTCGACTCTGCTAGAGATCAGAGACACTCCTTATCGCTATGCAATTGGCGACCGAAAGATGGAGTACTTCAAGATTGAAGCACAGCAGATTTTAGATTTGTACGATAAGGACGTAGAGAAGGCGCCGGACTACTACAAGAAAGCTGTAAGGCCGATGCTGGACGAAGGGAAATTCCTTCACAAACTCAAGGGTGACGGAAGTGTCCATGCCTACACTGTGTTTCACCCGGATCCATCAAAAACTCTTGTGACTGCTCAAAGCGAGCTGGAAAGTGCCTTGAGGCTTGAAACAAATGATGTCGCAATAGTAAAAGCGATTTTTGTTGCTTTAGACAAAGTCAACTTAAGACCATCTCAACCGACCGATCCAGTTTTCGATCTATTCAGAAAGGCTCTTGCGCACAAGAGTGAGAAGGTTCGGTTTGCTGCTGCAATCTCTCTGATGATGTCTTCGGGTAGTGAAGCCGATCTGAATCGAGCGATCGAAGTGACCAAGGCGATCGCCGAAAATGGTGGCACTGAGCGAATCAAACTCGAGGCCAGGCAAGAGTTGTTAAGGGTTTCGAGGCTGGAAAGATTCTCGATCGGAGGAATGCTGAGTGCAAAGGAAGCCGCACTACCTGCCCCGAACCGACCGGAGGCTTGCCAGGTTCTCGATGGGTTGCTCAAAGATATGCTTGATGAAAACCAGGAGGTGATGGTCGGCATAATCCTGGCTTTGAGGCTTCCATCCGGAAAGATGAAGGCGAATGATCCGGCTGTACCCGTCTTGCGTAAGGCTGTAACCAACGATAAAATGCCGATCGCGATTAGATTCGCTGCGGCCATGGTGATGGCTGAGCAGAGTCCGACCGAGCAAGATGTTAGAGAGAGCATCAGTTATCTAGTAGCTGTGCGCTCGTCCGAGAAAATCGGCTGGCGTTATCGCAATGATGCCGGCAAGGTTCTGAAAAATCTCGAGTCTGATGAGACCCGAGCTGCGTTGATACGGGCAATCGAAAAACGCTAGAACCGCTGTGGTACCTTCTAAGTAGTTGTAGAGTCTGGTCGTCGCCTTTCGTTCGCTCCTTCGGCAGGCTACGTACTAAATTAGGGTGGGGAATTGACTGTGTTTATGCACCCCAAATGTCACGTTCTCAACGATTGCTCAACTTTTGTGCCCCACCCTTTTACCAGAGGGTTGTCATGCGGAGGCGACGATATGGAACCTAATTTGGATGGAATGAACTACGACTGCGGCGCAATGGGACAGTTCGTGTTACTCGGTCCGGAGGAGAGTGCTCGGCGCGCCAGTTTGGTCTTGCCTGAAGGTAATTCCGCCGATGCACGCCATTTAATCGAATCGAAATTGCCACCCGATCTATTGGCACCCTCCTCGGATGAGGATGATGAGGAGGAGTTATCGTATTCCCCAGTCAATCACATCGCTTTTGTCATCGAGGCGGAACTCGACAGCCTGCTACCCGCCAAATCCGGACAGTTAAAATCGCTTGAGAATTATGCATGGGCGTATAGGCCTGAGATGTTTGTCTTTGAGGTCGGTCGAGAGAAATGGACTTTTTTAGAACATAGACACGAGGACGACTTGATAACGGCACTTAAGTTCTCCTGGTCACTTGTCGACGATCAGATCGATTCCGAGACATCGGAATGGCATCTTTCCCCGCTATCTGACGCCGAGATGAAGGATCTTCTCAGCGAAACTAAGAATGTAATTTTGAAAATTGATCCGAATGCAAATGTTTTTACGAATGGATCAATTCGTGATTCGGCTCGTTGGGCCGATGCCTTGATGCAGTTGAAGCAGGATTTTGATGGAACAGTGGCGCTCCGGTTGGTGGCCGGTGAAAAGTGGTTTGAAGGTAAACAGGTTTGGACCGTCTTAACGAGTCTTGGCTTGGGTTGGGGCGATTGCGATGAGTTTCATCTTCAAAATCAGTCCAATTTAGGAGCCGACGTTATTTTTTCAGTAGGTACTAGTACCACTCCTGGTTATTTCATTCCCGAGGATATCAAGGATGGTGACATGTATTACGAGGATTTGCAGTTCTATTTCAATATGGCTCGCTCAATCGCGCCGTTGGACACGTACAGTGCCATGCTGTCGGCTGTGGAGTATGCTCAGCAGCAATTGGGCGGAGGAATCGTCGTCTCCGCTGAGAATAATCCCGATATATCATGGATTCCTCAATACATCGAAGACACAGTCATCTATTTAAATGAGTTCGGATTTGTGCCCGGTGACGATGCGGCGATGATTTTCTTCTAAAATCCGTCGTTCTGACGAATAGCTTGAGTTTTTCTGACCGTTGCGAGAAAAAAACTGCGATACCATCAACAATGGCATCGCGGTTTTTTCGCAGTCGGGGAAAAAAATCCTGTCCAATCCAAGCTTAATGTGGGCATCCTTTTTGAAACGTACGATCAGATCTATCAGGCAAATGCGTCGCTCGAGCAGTCGATAGCGATTCTTCGCGGATTGGAAACGCGCAGCCCTCGCTATACGAAGCTGTTGTGCCACGCCATGTACAATCGCGCTGCGCTTGTGTGGTCATGCGAACAACTTGAGCACAAGACCTTAGAAGCACAGTCATTGGCTGAAGTATCGTACAAACTCGCTGTCTATCTGTACGGGTTCGAAGATGACCTTGTTGACGCGATTAGAGCGCTGCGAGACAGCATTAGCTCGTCAATCGACGACGACGAATAACTCGTCGCGTCGGCGATGAAGCCACCTTGACGTTAGAGGAATTCGTTCGAAAATGACGCACCACTGGGACCGCCGGCGTCACAGCCGTCCTGGACAGATCATCCGGTCGAGGTGTCACACAGTACAAGCCCTCCGATTGGAAGGGTATTACGCCTAACGGCACCCTCGTGATTTTCATGGTATCGGGACTGATGCTTGCGCCTGACTCTAACCGCAAAAGAGGACGCTGGACAGATCACCGGCATTCTCTCTTTTGACGCTGATGTGGAAAGCTATCTCTAACTCGCCTGCTCGGCAACAATTACTGGAATATTCGTCACGTTCGTATTGCGATCTGGTTTTAATATCTGCACTGGGCATTTGGAGGTACCCAGAACACGTTGGCTGACTCCGGGGATCAGCCAGTGCCTCTTGCTGTTCGGTTCCGTCACGAAAAAGATCATAGTTGCACCGATGGTAGTGGCTTCCTCCTCGATCGCACTAGCCGCGGAGTCATGCACCACCGAATTGTACGAAATACACGTATCCGGTAGAGCGGATTCGAGATCGTTCGCGAGACTCTGCAAATGAGTTTGCGATGCTTCACGGCGAGCCTCCAGGTCATTGGCAGTCGCGACCACCTCCACGGCAGAGAAACTGCTAGCATAACCCAATCGATTCTTTACGCTGTGAAACAGGTGAATGGCTGACAATTTACCGTATCTGCTACTTTTCAGGATTTCACACGCGAGCCGACCCTGTTCTGCGTTCTTGATTGGAACCAGCACAATCTGTCCTCTGATAGTCGACTGATCGGCATTATACGTGGTGCCGGTATATGACTTCCGTTCGCTCCCGTTCCACAATTGAATCATAGGGTTCTTCAGATGATGCACAACTGCCGATTCAAGTCCATCGCAAAAGTCTCTAATTTCTAAGTGCTGGTTATAGTCTCTTCCGAGGGGTTTATCTGCTGTATGCTGTTCGACTCTACGCTCGACGTCGCCTAGTTCATTCAGCAGACGGGCGACTTCCCCGGCAGGAGCGCGTGTGACGATTTTTTTAATCAGCAGCAGTCTACCGACTGCATACAGTACCAAGGCGGACAAAACACCCGTAAGAAAATCGGTCATCGGCACCATCACGGCTGTGAATACAAGCAGAAGTCCGTGAAAACGACTTTCGCGCAGTACTACTTTCACTTCGTGGACCTTCACCATGTTGGTTGAGACCCACAGCAAGATACCGGCGATACACGCCATCGGAATCATCTCAAGCCAGGGCGCCAGAAAGATTGCAAGAATGATCTTCAGAAGCCCCTTAAAATACCCGGCCAATGGCGATACGGCTCCGGCTCTGATACTAGTGGCAGTGCGCGCTAGCGCGCCTGTGCAGGGAAAGCCGTTGACTAATGGAACGATCGCTTGCACTAAGCCTTGACCCCAAAATTCTTTGTCGGGATTAAACGGCGTCTTCTTATTGTTTGCGAGTCTGTCCGCCATTGATGAACAGAGGAGGCTCTCAATTGCCGACACGAAGACGATAGCTGCAACGAAGTAACACGCATCAGTGAATACAGTCAGCGACAGCGGAGGCAACTTTGGAGGAGTAAACACAAATAGGTTTGAAGGTATACTT
>CAZISK010000308.1:0-8489 GCA_964541355.1 uncultured Candidatus Obscuribacterales bacterium | reverse complement strand
GAATGCGCCATTCGAAGCGATGTGGACCGCGACGAACCACGGTATCGCCACCGCTGATAGTATCGCTATTCCGAGCAGCGGCTTGAGCGAAAATAGTCTTTGTTTGAAGTCGTTAATCGATTCGCTTGTGACAAGCAGGAAGCCACCAACGCACGCTGCAACAAATGCGATTGCGAGTGGACCCTTAGACAACACCGCCAATCCAAGGCACGCGTAAGCTGGAATCAAACCTCTGGATGAGCCGCGGACCAGCGCCCCGAGCAATAACAAATTGGTTATAGTAACCAACAGGACCAGGGGGGTGTCTGGGAGCGAGATATGTCCAACGACAACGAACAATGGCATCGAGACCAGTGCTAGCGCCGCAAAGAGCGCGGATCTTTGTCCGATGAGATCGCGCGTCAGCAAGTAGAGCGCGACAACTGTGCCGATACAACTGAGAGCCGACGGCAGTCGAGATGCGAACGTGTTGACGCCGAAGGCCAGGTACGAGGCGATTATGAGCCAGTAGGTGAGAATGGGCTTGAAATAGTAAGGCGAATAGTTGAGATACGGAGTGATCAAATCGCCGCGGTTCAACATCTCACGTGCAGCTTCAGTGTAGTAAGAGTCCGTTGTGTTCAGGATTCCAGGTGTCCCGAGCGCTGGAAGGAACATCAGACCCGCGATTAAGGCAATTGCCCACGCAATCCTTCTGTCCGGCGAGCGGAACAGGTCGGACCGTGCACCATCCATAGGTGCCAATAAATCGCGCCGGTCGGAACTGTTAGAAGATGAAATCATAAGTCACCTTGACGCTGCAACCGCACACGTCGTCGAGGTTGCGAATACTACCAGAGTTCGTAGCTTTGGTAAAGGGCGACAGATGCCAAACCAAGACAAAATTGGATCACTTTGTCTCTTGACAATCTGTATTGCGGATGAACTGCGAGCTTCTTTCCATCGGACAATTAACGGTGGTAGCTGTGCCATGTAAAGGAGGTTTAAGAGCCAATGAGAACGGACTCATAATCAGTGCTCTTTTTGCGGAAACTCTTCTTGTAGATCAAACGGTACCGCCCCGCAGAACCGCTATTCTTGGCGCTTTTGGGGTGACAATTCTCGCGCAAGCTTTCAAACACGCAGCGGCTGTTAACAGAGAGCCTGTGGCGCCGTTGCTGAGACAACTAGATTGACGACGCATCATTTGTAGTGTCACATTGCAAAGAATTTGTTGAAAGGTTTCATACAAAACGCATGTATGTCATGGCATCATCGCTGAGTCGAAGTGGTCTGCGGAACCGCAAGGACTCAAGCATTCCAGCGACAGGCTCCTATATGCATTCTTATCTCATAAATGTGCTATAATAAAAGTGGACTACTTTATTCAGGTTGATTCCACGCCTGATTTATACGAAGTGGAGTGGCAAAAGAGCAAGCGAAGAAAATTACCTTAAGAGCAACACAAAATTGCCACTGGTATAAAACAAACTGCAACGGCAGCAAGTCCAGAGTTTAATTTCTTTGTGATAAGTAGAAGTGATGCGCAGTCTCATGCGAATGCATCACCGGCACTTTCAATCAAATCTTTCGGGATTTTTGATTCGTCCTTCGCATCTATGTGATGCGGTCTTAAAATTTATAGGTCAACGAAATGGAACTCAAGCTTTTTGTACGGAATCTTTCATACGCAGTCACGGAATCAGAGCTTCGCCAGCTATTCGAAAAACACGGAGAAGTAGCATCAATAGATATTCCAACCGATCGTGCTACCGGTCGTTCTCGAGGATTTGGATTCGTCGAGATGAATTCTAAAGCCGATGCAGAACATGCAATCGATGCTCTAAACAATCAAGAGTTCGCTGGACGAACCTTGTTTGTAGCTGTATCTCAACCGAAGGAAAAATTTCTCAATACCAGTGATGGTCCTAGGTCCAGCCGTTAAAAGGAAAACAATGAATCATCTAACTCTGATTAAAAATGAGCCCAACACAATAGTACCATGCATGGTGCTAGCGTCACTGCAGTCGGACCTGGCTGCGATAATCAAGTCCAAGGCTCTGCCCTTCAAGCGAAGTTATAGCTTCACTCAAGATACGTACATAGAAATATCGATTCAAAAACGTGACGACGGACAATTTCAACTTGAGATTAATGCACCGAATTTGAATGAGAGTTCGACGGAGCCTAAGCTGAAGAAATTGATCGATATGGCGCACATGTTCACTTGGCGTGCCTTGTCGACCACTTTGAGGCGTATCAAGCTGGCGCCATGCACAACGATGGCTCACTCAGGTGCTGATGAAATCCTTGCTCTTTATCAGTGTCTCGAGACCGTCAGGAATGCGGCAAATCAACCATTTTCATTGACGGCCAAGGGACCGCGAGGACCTTATGAGCTTTTCTGTGTGAGGCAGAAGGGTACGCTGAGCGAGATCATTATCGAGACTAACTACGTCTACGGCGGATCAATGACATGGCGCGCCGAAGTGGAATTCACTCATCAGATATGTGATCGCGCAGCCAAGATTATTGCCGATGTTCTTGCTGAGTGGCTCAGACCGGGCGGCACCTCGCTCCGGCACGAGCTTGATCGCGAATTGCATTTAAATCGTCCTTGTCAGGCGACAATATGAGACAGATATTGTTAAGGGAAGAGCCCAGTATGATCAACCCAGGAGTAACAACGGAGATAGATCGACTCATAAATGATGGTCAGTTTTCTGATGCAGAAGCGTATTGTCGGCGCGCTTTGAAGAGCCGCTCTGCAACTACGGAACGTGATGACCTTAGCGTTGTAATCTTGATGAACCGACTAGCCTGGTCGCTTGAACGTCAGAAGAGATTCGCCGAAGCATTTGAGATTAAGCTGAGCAGTCAGAATTTGATGGTTTCATTAATGGAGATGCCATGACCGAATTGATAGTCGTTGGATTTGTTGTTACTGCTGTAGTTTCAGTCGTACTGTTTTTGCCGATCATGACCGGCATTGGTGTTGCGCTTTGGTACGGCACCAGAGAGGGAGAAATGTGAGTTGCTCGAGCGCACCTGCTCGTGTGATTTCGAGTGCTTCGAGCCGCCAGTCGAATGTCTTTAGTGTCAAGGCGCTTCCCAAAGGAAGACGGACCGTTGTCGACTTGTTGAGTGTCGTAGGAGGAAGCGCAGTTCCAGGACACATGATCATGGACATCGATATGACCTGGGCGATGCAGGAGTTGAGCCGTCTCAAAATTCTCGGTCACAAAGTCACTGTAACCTCCATTCTTCTCAAAGCAATAGGCTTGGCTCAACAGAATCATCCTCTAAGTAGAACCGAGATGATTTCTCCGCACAAAACAGTGACCTACCATAATATAGTCGGAGGGATTACCGTTGAACGTGCTCTCGACAATCAACCGATCGTATTTTTTGGAGAGATAGATACGCCTCATGCAAAATCGATTGTTGAGATTGCCGGAACGCTTAAAGAATATGCGGAGATGTCGATCGAAAAATCTCCGCATCTCTCTTTGCAGACTATGTTTGCTAACTTCCCGTGGTTCTTACGAACTGCGATCCTGGCAATGGGAAAGAGTTTTCCGGCACTTCGTTTGAAATGTCAGAGAGCCACATTCGGGCTTACCACGCTCGGCAAGTACGGTGTAAGTTCAATTCTCAGTCCTTGCATTTGCACGTCCACCTTCGCGGTTGGTGCCATCGAGGAGCGCCTGGTAGTGCGCGATCGTGATGTCGAGATATGCCCAGAGATGACTCTTTCTTACAATTTCGATCAACGTGTATTAGATCCAAATTCGGCCGGAAAATTCGTTAGCGAAGTTCGCATGCTATTGGAAGGTGGCATGGAAAAATGGCTGTAACTCACCGGTTTAGAGGGTTGATCTGCTGATGACATTAACAGTGGATGTTCGAGTTCAACTCGTTTGCGATAGCAATACAAATAGTTTTGTTGCATTTTGCTCGACAGCAGCGAAATCTATGCAATAATACAGTTGAATCAGTCGGGCAATCAATTCAACTGCTGAGTCAATTCCAGCGGTGAAAGTGATCAAGTCACTATCGGATGCCGAATTCATTCGCTAATAGATGCTTTACAACAACGAACTGCGAATCGCGCTTAGTTCGCGCGTAATTCTACTTCTGTGATTTCAATCCAGCTTTTTCATCTCCTTCATATCGAGGGAGTAACACTAAATCAATAGGATCTTCTTTTTATGCAAAATAACAAACTGTTCGTCAGGAATATATCGTTCAACACCACTGACGACGAGCTGAACGGACTTTTCGGTAGTCACGGCGATGTGCTTTCAGCAAAAGTAGCCATGGATCGCCAAACCGGCAGACCGCGCGGCTTTGCTTTCGTAGAAATGCGCACAACCGAGTCGGCCGAAGCAGCTATGCGATCGCTCGACAATACTGAATTCAACGGACGAACAATGTACGTCGTGATGTCCGAACAACGCGAACGCAGACCGAACACGGCCTACGGCCTCGGTAACTAATATCGGATACTTTGTTGGTGTGCACCTAATATAGTGCCCTGACAAACTGGATCTCTAATAGGCACGAATTTGTTTCGAGAAATCGACAATTCGTGCCTATCTTGTTGGCAAAGAAAATCCTAGATCCTGTCGATTGTTGCTAGATGGAGCAAACACCCCGGGATGTCAGTTTACCCCAGTCGAAAACCTCCTTGCTGTCACGTGAATGTCACGTCTAATCACGACTGTGTCACGCGCCGGTCCTACATTGGTGACATGGCTATTTTATGGCAATGCACTGATTGTCGGTGCACGTTTCTATATCTTGGAGGTATGGCTATGCAAATTTATTACCGTAATGGCGTAGTTGGGAGAACAATCCGCAAATATAGATTGCGAATGAAGTTTTCGCTGTTGGCTGCGGGGATTGCATTGTCCTCGTTGTGCGCAACAGCAACAGCAACTTCGGCTGAGGCTGCAACATACTATGTATCGAAAAACGGAAACAATCAGGATGGCAAAACCTGGGCTACGGCGTGGAACGAACTAAACAAAATAAAGTGGTCATCGGTAACCCCAGGCGACACGATTGTTCTTGATGGCGGAAACGGAAATTCAAGTCTGACCTACAGGACTGGTCTAGTGATTCCTGTTCCTAATGTAATCGTCACGCGCACTAAAGCGACGGGACATAATGGATTGGTCATCATAGATGGTGCCGCTACAACCCCGAAGGGGATTGCAATCTTGGCCAACGGTGTAAGAGTTGAAGGGCTCGGTTGGCGTGGTATATCTATCCGCGGATGCGACGTAGGGTTGAGTACTTCCGGTGGAGCCAGTAGCTACGCGCTCGTACGTAACGTAGAGTGTCAAGGTAATAAGATCGGAGCTGACCTGGCGGGTTACAACAGTCGCTTCGATCAACTTATTGCGCGCGACAACACTGACCGGAATTTATCAACTAGAGCATGCGGCCCATATGAGCAAGTTTCCCTGACCAGCAGTTGGATTTATAACAGCAAGGCGCCGGCGCCAAACACGATGCCGCCTCGTGGAATCGAGACTGCAAAGGGGCTGCTCAGCACCCTCACGATTAATCGCTGCGTGGTTGGTCCCGGGCTCGGTACGGGAGTTGAGGTGAATGATTATGTTGTTGTTTTGAATAGTCTACTGATAAATGCAGCTGACTTTAATCTCGGAATATTTTACGCCCCGGCATTGGATCCACTCAATCCGCCTGTTCGATTGACCGCCAAAAATGTAACTTCGTTTATGACCAACCTATCGTCCGCCGGGAATCATAGCCACTACTGTGTTGCTGCTGAATACGGTTCTGTCAAAACGTTGATTGAGAAGAGCATTTTCTACGGCGGCGAAGTGTATCTGCCTCCATCCGGACGATATGCCACCGAAACAACTCAATTTAGAGTTACTGGAAATACTACTGCGCTATCCGACACAATGGTGGATCCCAAGTTCAAAAGTGATGTCAGCTCGGTTCCCAACAACGCGAGTTTCACTACCTTGAACCAACTCGATTTCTCTCTGCAACCGGGCTCTCCTGCGCAAGGAAGGGGATCGAGTCTGTCCTCATCCAAAACCTTGGTCGGGCAGTAGCGTGATCGGAGGACCATCAGTTTCACCATACATTCGGTGAATCCGATGGTCCTTCTTGGGCACCGTGAGTGGTGACATCTCGAAGACCCTTTAGGAAGGGTTACGCGTATCGACAAAGTTCACGTGATCGTCATTCGTAATTACAATTGTGTCACTTGTCACGCACTACATAGATTTGGCTAACAACACATCATGCACCGATGGACTGGTGCTGGTTTTTTTCGGGAGGTAACTATGTTTTTGCGGAATTCAGTAATCGAGAAAATGTTTAGCAAATCTCTGTTTCGCATGAAGTGGTCGCTAGCGGCTGCGGGAATCGCTTTGACCGCATTATGCGCAACAGCAACATCGGCTGAGGCTGCGACTTACTATGTATCAAAAAATGGAAACAACCAGGATGGAAAAAATTGGACATCTGCTTGGAATGAGTTAGATCAGATCAAATGGACATCGATAGCGCCAGGCGACACGATTGTTCTTGATGGCGGCAACGGAAATGCGAGCATGATATACAGGACTGGACTCACGATTCCTGTAGGTGCTGTCCTCATCACACGTACAAGCGAGACCGGGCACAATGGTTTTGTTGTATTAGATGGTGGTCTGAGCGGAAGAGCGCCGACAGGCATCGCTATCCAGGCCTCCAGTGTAAGAGTCGAAGGGCTAAGCTGGCGCGGAATATCGATTCGCGGCTTTGGTGTTGGTGTAGGCACTACCAATTATTCGCTCGTGCGCAACGTAGAGTGTCGAGGTAATAGGACCGGTGCTGTCTTGGGAGGTAACGACAGTTGCTACGACCAGCTCATCTCTCACGACAACATAGGCCACAACTTCGTCAGTGGAGCCGCCGGGAATCAGAAAGTGTCTCTCATCAACAGCTGGATCTATAACACCAATCCAACACTTGCGGGTATGTCTGCGCGCGGCATAGAGACTTCGAACAGCAGCAGGTTCAGCACGCTCACGGTGAATCACTGTGTTGTTGGACCTGGGCTCCCCATAGGCATTGAAGTGAATGACTATGTTGTCGTATTGAATAGCCTGCTTTTAGATGCCTACGACGCCAATCTTCGAATTTTCGGACTTTTCAGAATCAGCAATGCTCCTCTCCGATTGACGGCAAAGAACATAACGTCATTCATGACCAGTCGAATTTCGAACGGCTGCTGTATTGCAGCTGAAGGCGGCTATGGAGGCCCAATCTCTATAGAGAAGAGCATCTTCTATGGAGGAGCAGTCTATCTCGCTCCAGACCGACGGTATGCCACCGAAACGACTCAATTCAGGGTGACCGGAAACACGACTGCGCTATCGGACACTATGGTTGATCCGAAATTCAAGAGCGATGTCAGTAACATTAGCGTTAGCGCAAGTTTCGACGTACTGAATCAACTTGATTTCTCACTTCAGCCTAACTCTCCTGCGCAAGGAAGGGGATCCAATTTGTCATCCTCGAAAAGCTTGACTGGTCCATAAAAATAATTCGAAGGAGGTTTGGGTACATTGAAATAGTTGCCTGTTTAACATCTAGCTGGCAACTTTTCTGCCCAGCAATATAAAATCTGAAAATGACACAAATAGAATTTTTTCTTTTCTGGAACATTTTGCCGGTTCTTCTGGAGATTACTGCCTTTGCAGCTCTTTTATTTCTATACTTCGCTCCAGCACCCGAAGCCAAATACGAAAAAGCACGAGAAGCGGCTTTGGAAAACTGCAAAATCGCATTGATTGTGATTCCGCTTCTGTTCGGACTTTCTATCATGTTAGGTTATTCATCGTGGAATGCGAGCTTGCAAGCGCTCGTTAATCCGGCCATTAAAAGCGTCACTAGACAAGTTCCATACGACGTACGCGCGAATGCAGACATCCGAGCCGGAACAGTGTTGACTAGCGAACTCTTGATACCCGATAGTTACGACGCCGAATACCATCTTCGGTTCATCGGGAAGAAAATTAAACGAGATGTTGGATACAACCAAACTATCAATTCTGAAGACTTGGAGTCAGCGGATACCCCGACTATGCCAGCGACTTCACCAGCTCCGGCTGTTCCTGCAACTTCGGCAACCCCAGCTGTTCCAGCTACTCCAATCACTCCAGGACCTCCAGGAACTCCAGGACCTCCAGGAACTCCAGGAACTCCAGGAACTTCAGGAACTCCAGGAACTCCAGGAACTCCAGGAACTGCAGGAACTCCAGGAGCTCCTGCAACCCCAGCTGTTCCTGCTACTCCAGGCGCTTCGGCTACTCCCGCCACTCCGACTACTCCAACTAGTCAGAATTAGGTGACGCACTTTGAAATTGAATAAGCTCAGATGAAAATTGTGCGCATTGGTCTGGATTGTTTCGATTAGCTTTGTCCTGTTGGAATAACCGCGTGGCCTCCAGATTTGAAGCTCAATTCGATATTCAACA
>CAZISK010000307.1:0-8503 GCA_964541355.1 uncultured Candidatus Obscuribacterales bacterium | reverse complement strand
AGCGCCCACGACAAGTGGCACGCCTGACAAGTCGGCTTTGAAGCAGCCCAAAAGCGGGCTCGGAACACCCACGACAGCAAAGACGAAAGTAACGTCTCTACTGGGCGATGACTTGATCGGTTTCATGGCCGATAGTCGGATAGTAGTTCAGAACAAAGATTCAAAGGGCAAAGCTACATGCGCCCTTCGTGGCGTGGTGATCGACAAGATCGTAGATCGCTCCGGCATAACGGTAACAAAGTGTTTTTTTGATAGTGGTGACGAACTGCCCACGTTCACTAAAGGTAAATCAGAAGCGAAGTCAGAGTTTCACCAAAAGGACGGAGTTGTCGTCGTCGGCAAAGTGACAGACTGCAACAAGGACTCATGTACGGTTCTCGAGGATTCGGGGACGAAGAGAACAGTCGCTTGGGCAGACGTAAAAGAGGTATATTCTCCGTACTTCTGCACCGTAGGCGGTGTGACCACCGTGCAAACCGCTCAAACACAAATGGTTCAGATTGATTGTTTTGTCTCTCCCTTCAAAGCGGTGAGTGGCGGCACCACGGGTCCAACAGAAAATATATTCCAGCCGGCTAAGGCGACGGAACAGACGAACATATTACAAACCGCTTGCATGGCAACCTGTAATCTACCGAAGTTTCCTCCTGAATTCAACATTTTTTCTGGTAGTGCCACCGGACAAACACCGCATTCCGGACCATTTCCTGATGGGGTTGCTAGTGCGGCCGGTCCAGTTAGTCCCCTCACGATAGAGCCCAATCAAGTAACGATCGATACTGCCCAGGATATGGGCTGCGAGCTGACACTTGCTACCAAGAATGAGGATGCGCTGAACTGTATGCTTACGGTCACCAATCCAACAATGTCAGCCCTTAAAATCATCTTGCCTTCATTTACTTACTTTGCGTCGCCAAACGCGGCCAAGAGTCAAAACATGATGAAAGGCTGTGATCCAAAATTCGAAGTTCCGGCAAAAAGCACAATCAATTTACCGATTGACACATTCTGTGTTTCCACAAAGTCAATAAAAACTCCTCCGGAGGAGGGCTTGAGCTACCAGGTAACCAATCCTCCGGATGCGGACACGTTTAACATGTTGGCACGCATCGTTGAAACAGCACAGCTAATGGATTCGAAGGGTGAATATACAGGAAAGGTGTTCGTCAAACCAGAGATGCGTTTTCGCAAAGTGGCCCAAACCGCAATTTGGTTGTACATGGGTGAAAAATCCGGCAAACAGGAAGATTTTGTTTCAATTGACACTCTACAAGACGAACTGCTTGGCTCTCTGCCGAAACAGCCTATGAAGGAGGAGTTAGCTCGTGTGAGGCAGTTTGCTCAAGGAATATACGATGCGGCAAAGATAACAGTTGAAAAGGCAAAGCAAAAGTAAAACTCACCACCTTTCGATCTTGGAGCAGTTGAAGATTGAGCAGTTAAACATACCATGGAAGACCTTCATCACGACCTATGCAGACGAGGTTTCGGACGGCATGAGGATTTTAAACTCTCTTGCCGCTTCCTTCCTAACGCGACGTCGGCCCAGATCGAAGTGAAAGCAGCAGTCACAACCAGAAAAGAGACCAATCCATAGGCGTTAAGGATCCCTATCCTATCCGCCGCCACTCCCAGTAGCAGAGGAGCAAAAAATATAGCAGAACCCGTGCTGAGCGACATAGTCGAGGTGGCTCTCGCCGTCTTTCCATTGCTTATGTTAATCGCCGACGTCAACGCCAGTGGATAGATGTTGGACTCACCCAGACCAAGCACAGCCAGTCCTAGAATCGTAACGATCGGGTCGCCGCCGAGCCAAAACATCACGAAACCACAAGTTGCAAACAAGGTTGTTAACGTAAGAAATCTGTTGGTCGGCAGAAGCGCCGTCAGACGTCCGCCTAAGATCCGGCCGATGAGCATTGCCACCAGGAACGCGCTGAGACCGGTACAGGCGTCGGCACGCGAAAAGTGATGAACTTTCTCGAGAAACTCCGGGCACCAGAAACATACAGACCACTCCGCAGCAACGCTGACACACACAATTGTGAAGTAGAGCCAGTAAGCGCTGGGCAGCCGGGATTTGTCTGTCGTCTTGAGCTCGTCAATCTGCCAGATGTGGCCGCCACCAAATCTGGTAGCAAAGCACATTACAGCAAGAAGTAGGAAGGATGCGACTAAGCTCGTTCTCCAAGGCATCCCGAGCCTGATAACGGAGGCCACTAACAATGGAGCCAGAGAGCAGAACACAGAACTCGATATATTGATCTCAGCAATCACCGTGCCTCTGTGATGCTTGAACTTATCCGCGAGACAAGCGATTATCGCTTGGCCGGCGTGACTACCGCCGAATCCTACCAGCCACGCACCGAAAATAGTACAGACCTCATTCGGCCCTCCGAAGACGCAGAGAACTCCAGCGGCAATCATCAGCGTTCCTACCCAGACAACCCTTGGCGGTCCCGCAAATCTAATAACGTGATAGCCGATGAGGCCAGCCATGAGAGGACCAAGCGCCAGCGCGCTGAAGTGCATTGCCGCTACGGAATAGCTGAGCTTTAGCTCGGCCCGCAATGACGGCATAACCGGACCGAACAGCCCCCAGACAAACGACCAGTACCCATAGAGCAGATAGCCGAGCCAGGCCAATCTATCGCGCGCGAGTCGCGTGTCTTCAGTGCTTTTGCTTAGCGTACCAACAGTCATAATCAACACTTAACTGCAAGTTGAACCAACAGCGGTTCGACTTCGGGGTCTGTATTATAAATCGAAATGCCCGATAGATTCAGACTTCTCTGCAAGTAGCCCAGCGCAGTGGCGTTTTCGAAAGTGTGCAGCGAAGCACGATCGCAAATTTTAAAATGATCCTGCGCCTGAGTTAACAAGAAGTGACCGTGACTTTGCATTCAACATCTAAGATGAACTTGTCCGCCCAGGAGGTCAGCAGGATGCTACAAGCAAAACTCAAGCGTGTTGCAATTTTTTTGGCGCTGGCAGCCTTACTGCCACAACCGTCATTTTCTCAGACAGATTCAGAATTTCGTTTTCCAGACAATTCCGATTATCCTAAAGTCCGTGCTACAGGAGCAACTGTAGAAAGCTTCATCCCCAAAGGCTGGACAACACTGGGAAAAGCCAAAGGCGACCTTAACGGCGACAAGCTAGACGATGTTGCAATTGTCCTCAAAGCAGAACTACCCGAGTTCAAACAGGACAACTCCACCGGTTTTGGAGCCCGCCTCTTCGATACGAATCCTAGAATGCTGTTGATCTTGTTTAAAGAACCCAAGAAAAAAGAGTACCGATTGGCAGAGCAAAACAACAATCTCATAGTCGTACCCGACACTCCTACGATGCTAGAGCCCTTTGACTTCCTGTCCATCAAAAACGGCGCACTGGAAGTAAACTTCATGCTCCTGTACAGCGCCGGCACTTGGTCTGCGTCAAAGACTTGCTATAAATTCCGGTACCAGGGTAATCAATTCGTCCTGATCGGCGCCGACAAGCACGAACTCCAGCGCAATTCCGGTGACAAGACCGATTTCAGCATCAACTTTTTGACTGGAAGAATGAAAGTATCGACGAGCATTCCGCGCGAGGAGTTCACGAGCCAGACCATCTGGTCGAAGTTTCGCAGCAGACAGTTGCGGACCATGAGCAGTTTCAAAAGTCTGTACGAATGGCAGGCTCGGCCAGGTTTATATCTCTAAGTTGTTGATCGATATTCGGAAGAATAAAACTCCGTGCACCTACAAAGCGCACCGCTAAAGAGTGGGTGAAGCCCGGCTCGATTTGAACAAGAGATGAGGTTAAATAGTTCGACTATTGAGCCTGTTCTTTCACGAAGATTCAAATCATCGCACCGGCAATGTTGAATTTGATAACCGTTCAACTGCACGTTCGGAAAACGTCGGCAGATAAAGTCGAAACAGCTATGTTCGAGGTTCAAGTGGCGTAATGGGATCATTGTTAACAGGGCACATATATCTGGGAGCGCTCAGAGTATGGTTGAGACGAAAGAAACCTGCCCAATCCACTCCGAGCTGCCTATCACAATCACTGTCTGCGCACATCAGCACGAGCAAGCCGGGAAGTCTTACACAGTCCATTTTTCGTCCTGATACCTGCAAATGCGCGGAGCCGCTTCCGATTGATAAAGCTATCTCCGCTCCCATCCATCCAGCCGCATCGAATTTAGAAGATGATGACGAGGACGAGCTCCCGCTAAGCCAAGACAAGTTTCCACTGAACAGATACGCACCAAGAGCGCAGTTGGGAACGAGCGGCTCCGGGAAAGTGTATTTAGCAAAGGATCGACTACTTCGAAAACAGGTCGCAGTAAAACTGCTGCATCAACTTACCAACGAACAGCTTATTCTCTTTCAAGAGGAAGCAAGGGCAACGAGCAAGCTCACTATGTACTATCTCGGATACATGTATGACAACGGTTTCGGAGAACCGCGCAATGTCAAAGAAGCGATCAAGTGGTATCAAAAAGCGGCAGATGGTGGCGTTCCTGAGGCCATAGCCCGACTGGGCATCTTGCGAAAATTGGAAAAACAGCAAAAGTCTTAATTTGATCGTCCGGCAAACACCGTTGAATTCAACAGTGATCTCTCGAACTCTCCGCTTTACCATCGAATTGCCGGGTCGACAGGAGTAAGCGACATGGGATTCGAGACACTTTCAACACCAAGAGATAATAAACATGATTATGATAGAACGAACGAAGCAGCAGCTGGTTCTCTGTTCGAAGACGCATACAGCGACAGCCTCAAAGTAGCAGGGTCAATTGCGCGAGTGGCTGCGCTTACAACTGGTGGTACTGCTTGCGGTGCCATTGATGAGATTGTTAAGGATCCACCCGGTATGCTTTATCGAGCCGGCACCATGTTGGCCGGAGGCGCAGCGGTGGGAGCAATAGCCGCATTCAATCCAGTCGCCGCAGCTACCGCTGGTGCAACTATGACCGGTTTGTGGGCGTGGGAAAACCTCAATCCGTATAAAGAGAGTAACAAGAACAGATACTCACAAATTGGCAATTCGGTAAGAGAGACCTGGTCTAGAGATGACGCTTCTTCTTTCAACAAGAACTTCGAAGCGATAAAACAATGCACCGGTCCCATTGCTCTCGACGTGAGCCTAATGGCGTTAAGTCCACGGGTTGTTAACTTTGGAGCAAGGCACTCAAAGAACTTCGCAAAAGAAGTCTCAGGCAAGTTACCGATAGCAACCTTGTGCCCCGCCGGGTCGATGCATGCTCCGATGCCTCGGACCACCTTTAGTGTGGCTGACATCAACTTTCTAAGTACGCGCAATGGTAAGGTGAGAATCAGCCAGGGTCCACCAGAGACTATTGAAGCAAGACTGGCGGCAATGGATAAAAACCCAGGCATCAAACACGCGAAAGAGCAGAGTAAGTCAAAGCAAAGTGAAAATCTTGCCTACCGCGAGTGGATGGATATCTTGACACCACCTTTGGATCAGCTTCGCAAACACGAATCTACTTGCTTCTGGTCGAGTAGTAAGCATGGCATCTTCCACCGCTAGCCGCATCACCTGATCTGCCGCGACAAAAACACCTCACTTGGCTGTCGTAACAAAGCCTTGCGAAGAGAAGACCATGTTTCAATTTACGGCGTGAAACAATCAAGTTTCGTCACAGCAATCATCAATCGATCAAACCCGGATCAAATTTCCGTCGTTTACGGTAGAATGTTGCTCCCGCTGTAAAGAGAGAGGTCCGAGATGGTATTAACGTACTCTACTATGCTTTCCCTGGGCACAAAAGCTCCGGAGTTCTCGCTCAAGGACGTAGTCTCCGGCAGGACAATATCCAATTCGACGTTTGACTCCAAGAAGCTGTTACTTGTGATTTTCATGTGCAAGCACTGTCCTTACGTCGTACATATTCAGTCCGAGTTGGCGAAGATGTCATTGGATTATGAATCAAAGGACATCGGTATTGTCGGGATCTCCAGCAACGATGCAGACAGCTATCCCGATGATGCGCCAGAAAAGCTGAAAGAATATGCCCAACAAATGAATTTCAAGTTCCCACTTCTATATGATGAATCTCAGGAAGTTGCGAAGCGATACACCGCGGCTTGCACACCGGACTTCTTCCTGTTCGATAAAGATCGAAAACTTGTTTATCGTGGACAGTTTGACGACAGCAGAAAGAGCAATTCCGAGCCGGTAAATGGCAAAGACTTGCGCGCAGCAATTGATGCGGCTTTGTCCGACAAATCGATACCTACCGAACAAAAGCCTAGCACCGGATGTAATATCAAATGGAAAGCCGGCAACGAACCCTCCTACTTCGGAGTTCAATAGGTAGGCATTAATCCGATGCTACTTAGGTGCACGTTCAACCTTTGTCAGGCGAGCCTTGATACGATTGGCGCGTACAACTTCGTCAGCACTAAGCCCCATCTGCTCGGCGATCTGGAGGTGTCTTTTGCACTCGGAAATCTTGCCTGCTTCCAGAAAACCCTCAGCGAGCATTACATGTGTTTGCGGGAATGGATACTCTTTGTCGTAGGGACCTTCGCATATACTGCTGAAGACCTTCTCCGCCTCCTCCATCATGCCCAATCGCGAACACAGCCGAGCAAGTCGCAGACGCCCAGTTACATGGTCGTCTAAGTAAGCCTTCCTATGGTGGTCGTTGTCCAACACTATCGACGGCGGCATTGTAGATTGCTCAACCATATTTCGAAGCATCTTGAGCGCCGTTGTTGAACTCATCTTGTCCACCGTCTCATCGTTTGTCAGGTTAGAATACTTGTCGAGGAGAAGTATTTTTTCAAAGTCGGTAGCATTGTTCGGCAGGAGCTTTTCTATCGTACTAGCCAGCGCGAGACTCTGCAATTCGAGCAGGCGAAGCTGCTTTGCTTCCCGATAGATATACTCGAGAGCGATGTGACAATTGACCTCCTCGTGCAGGTTTGTCACAGTTGGATGCTGTCTGTAAAACCGACTGAGTGCAATGATTCGATCGGCCGTGTCATTCGACAAAAAGCTAACATCCCTTCGCATTGCGGAGCGACCTACGTAGTGGAGCCACACTTCGCCTAGCCTTACTTTTTCCGGGTCAGTTTCCTGTAGTGAAACAATCACAGACTTTGCCTTGGACATGCGGTTTTCCTCGTAAAGTTTATATACATATGAAATCAATGCATCAAACAGCGATCGAAACCGTTTGGCGATAATGCTCTGAAATTTCGCATCCGTAGGCATTCGTTTACACACATCGTGCAGGAGTTCTGAAAGCGAGTCGAGGTCTCCAGCATTTACCAATTTGTTGCCCATATCTTCGCAGACCGCCAGGAAATGTTCGCTCGATGGATCAAACAACTTTTGAGTCACCGCCAACTGCTGTCTTAACGCAAGCATCAATTCCTCTTTCCGGCCAAGGCTAAGCATCAAATCGGCGCGACGGCGCCAATATCGAGCGGCAAGAGTAGGGTCGTAGACCTCGCCTTTTCGCAGTTCCTGTTTTACTTCATCCAAAATCGCACCGCATTCTGAGAAATGATTCCATAGACGGTACGCCTCCGCTTGAGCCAGCAACAAGTCAAGTCGCACATCCTCTCGTTTTTCTGCTGGCGGTAGCGCATCAATTGCTTTTTGAAATCCAGCAATCGCCTCAGAGTATTTTTTCTCGAAGAGCAAGATGTGGGCACTCCTTCCGATCATGCGCCAACTGGGCTCAACATTTGCTGATGCGGGTATCTGCAATATCGTACTGACCATTGCAACTATGAAGAGCCGGGCCGTTGTTGTCTTCACGTTACCCACTAGCTGGGTACTGCCTCTGCACTCTTTGAGAATTATGCTTCGACAGTCGCTCATAAAAATCGAAAAGCACACAGCTTCATTTTGTGACAAACTTGTATCCGATACCATGCACCGTTTCGATCGGACAAACCTTTCCAAGTTTTTTTCTCAGTCTGGACATATGAACGCGAACCGTATCGGGAGAAGACTCAGACAAAGACGACCAGGCACGCTCAACCAAGAACTCGTGACTGAACGCCTGGTTGGGATTGAGCATCAGATACTCGAGAAGGAGAAATTCCTGACGAGTGACTTTGATCTCTTCCTGTCCTATTTTGACGGCACTGCATCTGGTATCAATTGTGATACCTGACAAGGTGATCGAGGCGTCTTTCATTCCTTGAGGTCGTCTCAAGACGGCCCTGATCCGAGCAACAAGCTCCCGGATCTGAAAAGGCTTCGTCAGATAATCGTCAGCCCCGCTGTCGAGACCGCCCGCCTTGTGCTCAGTCGAATCCATACCTGTAAGCATTATCACAGGCGTCTGATTACCAGCAGCGCGCAATCCGTTGAGGAACTCGATACCAGTTAGTTCGGGCATCATCCAGTCCAACAAGATAATGTCGTAAGTGAATCCATCCAACAACGCCCTCGCGTCCACGGCGCTGTGTGTTTGATCCACAACATATCCATAATCAGCCAGGGTTTGAGTAATGGACGCACA
>CAZISK010000306.1:0-8510 GCA_964541355.1 uncultured Candidatus Obscuribacterales bacterium | reverse complement strand
TGCAAGCACGATCACGCGCACGAGCATGGGCATGAATGCGGACATGATCACGACCATGATCACGAGCATGGGCACGGGTGCGGTCATCATCATCATGCACCTGTAAACAGCGAAAAACGGCGGAAAGACGCGACCTTCTTTACGCGGCCCGCAGAAGATGGCGGCACTGCATTCCAGATGGAATTAGATATCGTCATCCCTGGAGAGACAGACGAGTTCGGACGATTCGAACAACTCGAACGTGTAGTCGAAGGACTGGTGGGAGTCGGTGACGTGCACGTTCGGAAAGACTCGGAGCAAACCGAGGTCTGCATCCATTACGATCCCAATAAGATTTCACTGGACATCTTGCGGGAGAATATCAACAGAGTCGGCAGCGCCGTTTCTAAAAGATATCTGCTAACCACTTGGTTTGTACGAGGTATGGAATCCGCGCAATGCAGCTACTTAATTGAGCATTCGCTCAGTCGCATGCCGGGAGTATTAACTGCCAGTGTCGCGTACGCCGCAGAACGCCTCGTTATCGAATACGATCGGGAAGTAACCAATCCACGCGAAATAGACAAGCGAGTAAAAGCGCTAGGCTACGAACTAGAAGAGCCGGAAAAGGGACATGCCTGCTCCTTCCACGCACACGGCGGCGGGCTCGCACCCAAACTTCAGATGACCTTGTCGATCGGCGCCGGTGTATTGCTGGCGATCGGATTTATCTATCAACACTGGATTAATACCTCCGATGTGCAGGTCGGACAAGCTATTTTCTGTCTCGCGATGATCTGCGCGGGACTGTTTCCGGCAAGAGCTGCCTTCAACTCCATAAAATCAACTAGAATACCAGATATCGAGACTCTGATGGTCGTCGCCGCATTGGGGGCCGGCTGTCTCGGCGCATTTTTCGAAGGCGCATTTCTGCTTTTCCTTTTCAGTCTCGGTCATGCGCTTGAGCACCGAGCAATGGATCAAGCACGACATGCCGTCGAGGAGCTCGGCAAGCTCCGACCAAGCAAAGCATTTGTCAAACAGGGCAAAGAGCTCGTCGAAGTCGACGTTCAATACGTAAAACGTGGGGACATCATTGCAATTCGACCTGGCGATCGCGTCCCGCTCGACGGGAAGATCATCTCGGGCTCATCTTCCCTCGATCAGGCTACAATAACTGGCGAGTCGGTACCAGTAGCTAAGGGCCCAGGCGATGACGTCTTCGCTGGTACAATCAACACCGATGGGTCGTTGGAAGTCGAGGTCAAAAAACTTTCTTCTGAATCCATGCTCGCAAAAATCGTAGATCTTGTTTCAGAAGCTGAAGCGCAAAAGGGCGCATCCCAAAAGCTTGCTCAGAAGCTGGAACGCACGTTCGTACCGATAGTAATTATCGCTGCGCCGGCGCTGTCGTTTGGACTTTACTTCTTCGCCGGTCTTGATCCAACGCAGGCTATTCTCCGGGGAATCTCCCTCTTAGTGGCAGCATCTCCTTGCGCCCTGGCAATAGCGACGCCTGCGGCAGTACTATCAGCGGTGGCACGTGCTGCAAAGGGCGGTGTATTGATCAAAGGCGGTGTCCACCTTGAGACGCTTGGAAGGGTAGATGCCATTGCCTTCGACAAGACCGGTACCCTCACGATTGGCAAGCCCAGCATGGTTGAAATCAAACCGGAGCCCGACATCTCCGAGGTGCAACTCCTGGAAGCTGCAGCCAGCGCCGAATCACACTCTTCACACCCACTTGCACTCGCGATCATCGACGGCACGAAACAACGAGGCATCCGTGTCGCTACGTCCGACAAGAGTGAAGCAGTTCATGGACAGGGTATCAAAGCAATAGTTGACGGACGATCCATATGGGCAGGTAGTCTGAGCCTCTTCGCTGATGCGCCGGACAGCATCTCCGCGGCCGTCGCACAACTCGAGGAAAACGGTAAGACGGTCGTCGTCGTGAAGTGCGACGATCGATACCTGGGCGTTATAGGCATAGCCGATACGGTAAGAGCAGAGACCCCAGCGGTCTTGCGTGCTCTCAAGCAACTTGGTATCGCTCGTAGTGTCATGCTGTCAGGCGATAATCAGACTGTAGCACGAGCAATTGCAGCCCAAATCGGTATAGATGAGGCACGGGCGCCGCTTATGCCTGATGCAAAAGCAAAGATCTTGCGCACTCTTGCCAATGAGGGCGGAGTGGCGATGGTCGGCGATGGAGTCAATGACGCGCCGGCACTGGCTGCGGCATCTGTTGGAATTGCAATGGGCGGCACCGGCTCCGACGTCGCACTGGAGACGGCCGACCTTGTTCTCATGAGCAAGGGACTAGAGCAGCTCCCATTTGCAGTCGAGCTTTCCCGCGAAGCGACGAGGAAAATCCGTCAGAACCTGTCGATTGCCCTGGGAGTCAGCGCGCTGCTCGTGTTAGCAACTGTTTTGGGCTGGGTTCAGATCAGCCATGCAGTTATTCTCCACGAAGGAAGCACCCTGGTCGTTTTGTTCAACGGACTCAGTCTAATAAGATTCCGCGGTCGCATAAGCAACGCCTGATAGTTTACATTCGAGACTCATGGCTCAAACAATCCGAGCACACATTGTTTTCACGTAGAACAATTACTATGAGCATGAGAAAAATCGACAAGATTTTTTAGGCGACTAAAGCAGCCGGATCGGTGGCACCCCTCTGGAGGACAACTTGATGGACAGCGCCGCTCGCTCCCTGCGATGGAACAGCCTACCAAAACTGTCATTTGGAAATACAACCAACTTTCAGCTTTTCTGGGTCATTCTCGGCGGTCTTCCTCTATATCTGCCGCTATTCATGACGGGCGGCGAGACAGCTTGCGCAAATCCATTCTGGCTTCTGTGGACAAATCAGCTCATCAGTATGCCTCACACATGGGCGACGTATGCTCGACTGACTCGAAAAATCTCTGAAAAGAAGGTCCACTGGCTATTTGGCTGGCCTGCTTACACGGTCATTCTCATCTTTCTGGTTATTGCCACAGTCAAAGGCTTCTTCCTGCAAGCATTCACGGCAGTCAATCTCTGGCAGTCGTACCATTACCTCAGACAAGTCTATGGAGTCGGACGATTCTACGCACGTTCTGATGCCGATACTCCACGCACCAACCAACTTTCCTTTCTCGCTTACCATCTTGCAATTCCGCTTTTCCTGCTGGGCCGATGGAATCTGTTGTTCACCGTCTGGGGAGGCAAGTCTTCCGAGTACATCATTCCGATGCACATTCCAGACCCAATCATGCTCATCTGCTGGCTTATGGCGGGCTGCGGTCTGGCGCTCGGGCTTTGCGCCGAAGTCGTGAAGTTCAAAAACACAAAAAACGAATACAATTGCACAGCCTTGCTCAATCTCATCGTTTACTATGTTCTGCACTGGTTCGGCTTCCTGAGCGCAGAATACTACGCGCGAGGATTTCTGACGATCACCGCTTTCCATGCATTTCAATATTTGGGAATTGTATTTCTTTTGGAAAAACAGCAAGAAAGCTCAACTAAGTTTCCTACAAAACGATTCCTGGCGATAGTGCCGCCAGGCTTCTCGTTCGTCGCATTCTGCGTGGCTCTCTATTTGATTGGACAGGGAACTCACGACTACATTTTCAGCTTCCCCAACCAATGGTGGGCCCAATTCAGCGCCATATGTTTGTCTACAATGTCTGCCCACCACTATCTGGTTGATACGGTTTTGTGGCGCCGAAAAGCAGGTGTATAGCCACTTGCTGATGAAGCAGTATAAAGGCGCCGTCTTGAAGCAGTCTAGGGTAGCACTCAAAATACAGTCAAGCGGCAGGTGGTTCGCCACTCTTCTCATTTTTCACGTTAATGATTTTTTGCAAAAACATACCAAACAAGGTCAGAATCATCGAGGACGACAGCGCACAACCAATAAGGAAAGGCACAGGAAGGTAGCGGAACTCAACGGTATGCTTTCCGGTTGGAATCTCCACTGCGCGAAAAGCATGATTGGCCTTCAGTATCGGCACAGAGTTACCATCTAGCGTGGCATGCCAACCGGGGAACCACTGGTCGGTGACGACCAGATAACCGGGATCGGCGGAATCGGTGCAAACAACCACATGATTGCTACTTCGTCGATAAAGCTCTGCGCTCCCAACGCGCGCGTAGGGAAAGCTAAGCGCCAGCTGGTTGGCTTCATTTCTCTCCTGAGAAAAACTTCCAGCCTCGGTCCCCTGAGCCTCGATCACCGCGGCGTTGAACCAATTGCTGCCTTCTGCCATGAGCTTCTCCAGCACTTCATCTTTGCTCTTGGCGTAGTTGATTCGCGTAACTATGTAGGCATTCGGAACAGCTTCGGTGTTTTCATAGATCCTCATGCCTTCATGTGTTTCTGCAAGAAGCTTAAATCGTCTCAGCGGTTGTTCACTCAAACCAGCCACAGGTGGAGCCGATACCTTCGCGACATTGACCCCGTCCTTGTCGGAAGGCAATGTTGTTCCCGCCGCATTTATACGCTTCAATCCGCTTGTTTCAAAAACACCTATTTTGACGGAAAGGACATCACCTTCTGCAACCGTCGAACGAATTGGGGCGGCGACGGTCACTACTTGCCACTGAGGAGCAGATGATTTACCCTGGACGGCGAGATTTTTGCCGGTCGCCTGAGATGGAATGGTTGGTGCCGGAACAAGCTCCTTCTGGGTACTTACAGCTCCAGTCGAAGAGCCGTCAAGAGGTTGGGTGCCAGGTGCCAATTGCTCCAGCTTGATGCCGATCGGTTTAAGATCTGAAATCCAGAGCGGTTCACCACGCTTGTTGACCAGCACGACATTGTAAGAATATCTACCAGGCTTGGCTCGACACTTCCAGGTCACTTGAACATAGATCGCTGAGTTGAAGCGGTCGACAGCGTGTTTCAAGCTGGTTATCGAGAGATCCGAGTTCCATTCAAACGGGTCGGTTGGCTTGATATCGTACTTAGAGTTTGCCGCAAAAACGGATCGATCGAAGATGGCATCAGGCGTTACGATGTAGTTAACGCTTGCCAGATTGAGCAGAGGCGAGATCTGTTCGGAAAACTCCTGGTTGAATTCAGTCAGATTCGCGCCCGCGGCTTTCAGAAAAGAAAGATAACGAGCCGGAAACATGGCATTGAAAGAGCGCAAATCGTTGAGCCCATAGACTAAATTCGTGTTTGGTTTCAGTGTATGGTTGCCGATGGCGACGAATCTACCGCCCAACTGTTTGAGCAATGCGATGGTTTCCGGCTCGGGATAAGTGAAGTCCGGGCGACCAGGCAGCGACTTTCTGGCGACCGAAAGCTGGGTGAACAGCCCAAGGCCGATTAAAGCACATACGCAGATCACCGGTATGAAAGAGGGCTTGGCGCGACGCCGCGCCCACCTAATTGCAGCGAAGAGAACAAGACAAAGACCTGTCGTGATACCGGCTTTGAGCCAATCGTGATTGCTGAATGCCATACCTGGCAGAGTCATGTCGAAGTTAGCCTCACCCAGATTGACATGCGCCTGCTTGATCAAGGCTGGGAACAGCACGATCAATGCAGCCCATCCCCCCAGAATCAACCATTCGACCAAAGCCGCGTGCCTGTAGCAATGATTGGCATCGACAATCAAGTCGTGCTGCTTGTCCTTCGGCACATCGCCCATCGCCAGTGAAATGGCTCGCTCCAGCCCGAAGGCGGCGACTGCAGCAATCAGGACCAGGACAATTGGAAAGAAATAGGTGACTACGACGTAGGAGAACGGTCGTTGGGTGAGCAGCAAGCTGAGCGGCCAGAGCTTAGCGGACACCACCCAGGCGACGAGCGACAATGCGCCAACGACCATGAGAGATCTTCTCTCCCAAGACCGGCTGGCGCCCGGCTTGAATATGGTATTGAATATGGTGACAATCGCAAGCGGTAAGCACAGACAGGCAAGCACGCCCAGATAAGGGCTGGCACCGCCGAATCCAGGCAGCACCATATCATAAATCATGGTCTGCAAAGGAATGTAGGCTGGCGCGCGGTTACCGAATTTGTACGAGTCCGAGTTCACGAGGAACTCGACGAAGGAGAGCAACATGGGCGCGCAAAGGCAGAACGCGACCCCGCCGGCGATCGTAAGCATAATCAGGCTTTTCCGCAGTGAAGCGAGCGATTTCTGGAGCCTGGTTCCATAACCGAACGGAACGAGGCAGATTAAGAGCAGACTAGCAAATGTAATGCTGGAGAACGAGAGCTCCGGGTGCGACGAGAGCACGACCACACCGGCAAGCAAACCTGCCACCACAGCACTTCCCATGGTTCTTCTGCGGGCCGCCTGCAAGAAAGCGGTGAACAGGAACGGTATCAAGCAATAGCCGTTGCCCAGGAGTTCCAGATACCATTGCTCGTACGGACAGGCCAGAAGTGTGAGCGCCAGGAAAATTGACGGAGCCCGAGAGAGTCCAAGCGCTCTGCCCATGGCATATCCGCCCAGGGCCAGAAGAGTGAGCTCGAAGACGAGCGTCAAATTGTAAGTGCGAAGCGATGGATCGATAGCCATGCCAAAATGCAGTGGCGTGAAGGCGAGCGCCTGCGGGTCAGCCAGAAGCGGCATTCCGAAACCGCTGTTCTGGTTCCAGAGCGGGATCTCGAAATTGTGCCAGAGGCGGCTGACCAGCATGTAATAAGGCACCATCAGCAGTATCGAAGATGGATCGAGGTGCAGCGATTGCCCTGTGCTCAAACTGCGAAAAACTGAGTCCCACTCCGCCAAAAGGTAAAGCTTGGTGATAGGCTGGCCGGACAGAACCGTTTTATAAAAAACCAATCCGACAAAAATTGCTATGAACGCCACAACCAGGACGTCCAGCAAAAACCCTTTACGCGGACGGGTCCAGCTCTCTATGCTTCGAGACAATTTAGTCCTGCCCCCTGCATGTGCCCGTCAGACCTCACTGGGGAGCGGACCAGCCGAAAGTGTCCAGTGTCTCCTCAACCGTCATACTATTCTCAAGACAATATGCCATCACTATTGTGGCCTGCTCCAACTTCAAAAGATCGTGGTCGAGATAGTTTTTCAAATGAGTAGCGTGTTCGAGTGTTTGCTCGTCGATGAGCTTGGCATCGAACAACGTCTTCATCAACGGCACTTTGTTCGCCAAGGCCAGAGCAGTGGCAATCTGAAGATCTTTATCTGATATCAGCCCCGCTTTTTTCAAAATGTCGGTTATGCCGACGGGCTCACGCTCTTCAAAGATCGCGTCAGGATCTTCATCGATCAAAGCAAGGACTCGTTGCAGCTCTTCAGAAGAAGCATACTGAATTTTGGATATGATTTGAGCGGCCTGGTGTTCGAACAATATCCCGGACTCGATCATCTTCAACACATGCTTAGCCGCTTTCACGCAGGGTTTTGACGCATAGCCCAGGGTCAAGATGATCTCCTCCAGCGCTCGGTCCTCGGTCACCTCAATCTCGTGGGCAGTCAGCAGCTGACTCTCGGACACGGCACCAGCCATCAGAAAAAGCTCACCCAGACCGAAGGCTTGTGAAAGCGCAGCATGCTGCCCAGTCTCGCGTAGAGATTGCTCGAGCGAGATCGAGCGCAGCCGAGCCAGCTTCAACGCGTAAAGCACATGGTCACGATCGACGCGTCCTTCCCGAATCAAGCGTTGAGCCGCTAGCGCTGAATTGAGTGCTGCCCGCGTAATTATTCCCTTGTTGAGCAGCACCATCCCCAGGGGCAGGCCGGTCTCGGCGCTCGTCACCATCCCCTGCTCGATCAATGGCGGAGAGACGATGCCAGCCGCGACAAGCAACTCGCCAATCCTGTTGTGTGTGGGGATTGGAGACGCCATCTTGGGAACGGCTACCGGTCCAGATCTGTTTAATGCCAGCTCGAGAGGAAGCCCTTCCTGTGATACCATGAGCAGTGCCTGAATGGCATGATCGAACGGAATCAAGCCATCGCGCATACGGGATTGAATCTCGATTGCCGCCCTCAAGTTTTCCTCGCTGATGTGACCGTGCATGGTCAAAACGCGGCCAATCGGCAGACGCATCTTGAACGAGAGCCGGTATGCGGCTTCGAACTGGTCAGGCTCGACAAGTCTGCCCTTGATCAATAGTTCGCCCAGTTGAATGTCTGTAGGCGCTTCCTGCGTCATCAGTCTCTCTTACGTGTTCTCGACAAGACTATCGGGAACGTCCCCTCTCTCGCTTCGTTCTTCGATGTCCGAGCAGCCTCAATGAGACTCAGCAAATCGTCGCCGTCAGAAGGAAGCCCTGCCACCCCAAAAGATAGTAGCAAATTACGGCGATCGATATCAGGAGCAAGTGGAGTAGTTGTAAGAGCGTCTAAAATGCGATTGGCGACGAAAGCGGCTTGGGATGGTCTCGTATTGGGTAAAATCAGGGCAAATTCCTGCGTTTCGAAGTGCCCGAGCAAATCAAGCGGTCGTTTGACCAATTCAATCCTCAGCGCGGCCGTATTAATGGCACTTGGCGCCAGAGGCTCAGCGCCGAAACTCATATCCTGGCGCCGACGATTCATGTCGAAAATGAT
>CAZISK010000305.1:0-8519 GCA_964541355.1 uncultured Candidatus Obscuribacterales bacterium | reverse complement strand
ATCATCAACTCCAGTGGAGCTGACTGACATAGAGATGGGCGCCACGCGGAGAGGGGCGGACACTGTTCCCACACCACCGCCCTCGATGCTGACATTTCCTGAGGTCGTTATCGGATCTGCTGATGCCCCCATAGTGACGGCGCCGCTGGTACTGAATACCACACCAAGGTCGGCTCTGATATCTCCCTGTATGTCGATGGTAGAACCACCCCGCAGAAAAATCACGTCGCCAGAATCGACGTCGACACCAGCGCCGGGATCAGTAATTGTGATTGTGCCGGTCTTGTTCAAGTTTTTCAGCGGCATTTGAAAACTTTGCTGACTGGTTCTTACGCCGTTTGCGTCGAAGTCAACCGTTTGCTTCTTTGCGGTGACGGTCTCGCCGCTACGAACATCGAAAGCACCAAAAGTACCTGTGCCTCCGTTTAGATCGACTCTGCCGATTTGAACAACGTCTACAGTGGGCTTAGGATTGCTCGCCCAGGTAACTAATCCGCCATTGTTGCCCGCGTTCTTTCCTTTGGCGGTCACGGTGGCGCCGCTGAGATCGATGGTACCGTCAGTGCCTTCTTTGCCGCCGAAGGTGAACATCTGTATAAAGCCTGCGTTATCGTTACCGACGGCATCCGTACTGCTGGCATCAATGGTGACACCGTTGCCAACCAATATGCCACCACCAATTTTTGAAGCTTTTCCATTCATTGATATGCTGCCATTGTTGGCGTTAGGCGGTGGAATTGGACCTATTGTGGTCTGATCGCTTCCACCATTGGCAACAATCGAGGCGCCCGCGATAAATATGATATTGAATCCCTGGCTGGCGTTACCGGCATGAATGCTCACACCATCTGCAACGCTGACATCACCTGCTGCAGCAATAACCAGGTTTTCTTGAACATCGATATTACCAGCCACGTTGATATCACCGGTGGTATTGTAATAGGTAGGATCCCCGGTCAAGCAGACTTCACCAATACTCAAAACATCAGTGGCAACGCGCACATGTGCGGCGGTGCCCTTCTGGTTGACGACACCGGTCAACTGATGCACGTCGACGCTTGCCAGGCCGGAACCAGCATTTACGTTGAGCTGATTGCTCAAAAGATCTCCGCCATAGACATTGGAGTCGTAAGCGCCGCTATATTCGGTGCCGCGAACATTGATGGACCCGTTGAGTGCACTCACGGTGCCGGCATTGTTCTCGACGTTGAGCGCTGCGGTATCTGCGCCATTGAAATTTACATTGCCGGAGAATGATTTGATTTGACCGCTGTTAGAGACGGTAGCGGCGGCGACATTGATGTGACCATCCGCTCCGATCGCACCTTTATTTGTCACTGTCGCGCCGGTCAACGTTAATGCGCCGTTCGAGATGATGACACCGTCATTGTTCAAATTGCCATTTGCCGCAATTGTCAAGTCGACGTCCGAGTTAATCAGTGCGCCGACATGGTTGTTGATGTCCTCTGCCCGGATGGCACCACCTCTAACTCTATCATCGCTGGACAGAGCGTGAATTGTGCCGTAGTTGTCCAGATCACCCAATAGCTTGAAGTCCGAATGTTTGCCGAAGTCACCGTATGTGGTGACGTTCGAGGCCACGACATAATCCGATGCCCGCATGACGTCATTGTTGGCCGTGATGGCGCCCAGATCTACTTCTCCACCGGATGCTCTTCCGGATGCATCGATTACGACTTTCTGAGTTCCACCGGAAAGAACTTGCTTAGCGGCGATGTATTCGGCGGCGGAGACCTGGCACCCAGCTGTCAATGTTTTGCTGTTACCATTAATCGATATTTCTATGGATTCGACACTGTCGAACAAGTTCTTTCCAAGCGTTATGTTGCGCTCTTGCGATGTAAGATCCAGATTCACTCCACTGCTGAGCCTTACGACATTGCCGCTATCGGCTAGTTGCGTAGACTGATTGCGCACATTGTTCTGAACGCGATCTTGTCGGTTGTTGCCGCCCTGAGGGAGTGTCGTAGTACATGTGATACCACCAGCGCCCTGAGTCAACGCATAAATCGGAAGGATGCTTGGTTGATTTGATGGTCCAGTTTTTCTCTCCGCGTTAAACATTTTGCGAAGCGCGTGGCGATCGAGCCCTTGATTCTGTTGGCGAAACTCTCTGAAAGACTGACCCCGATCTCCGTGGGCCGCTTGCGCCGCCGGTGCTGAAGCAATAATCGTCGTTCCGCTTATCGCAATTGCACAAGAAATCAAGAAAATTCTGGTGACCAAAAAGTTATCCATGAATAAGACCTCACACAATTCCGATAAAGAGCCGACAAGAACCTGCTGAAGGTCGCCGGAACTCTGGCATTCAACAGCCTTCAAGCGAACAAAGTTATCATGATGAAATCAGTCTTGTCATTAAAATACACTTGCTCAATGTACTTTCGTACGAGCAGAGGGCGATATGACAGGTGATGCCAAGCGGATCAATTCTGAGATCGGTGCTCTGAACCAACCTCGCAATTGAACAAACACTAGTCTCGGACACCTACTTCCATCCGATTTGAAAGCTTCAAGGTAGGTAGCTTAGGCTAGCTCATTAGCAGGTCTTTTAATGACAGCCAGCGCAGGGTCATGAGAACTTGGCAGACGCAGAAAAGGATATCCGAGTTTGTTTCACCTCATGCAGACGGATGGATCGACTTCCAAATCGAAGTCACCGTCAATTCCAAGCACCGTAGCCAGTATCATGACGGCGGCCGGCAACGTTGCTCCTGCACTCAACGCCAACGCGCCAACGCACCAACGAACGGCGTCAATGCGAACCTTTTCGCGGGCACCTGTCCGTCTACGATCTGCACGATCAAAAGCGCGGTGGGTTGTCGTCGCGCTAGACGGTAAGAGCGTCGCATTGTCGCCAGGTCCCAGACCACGAACCAGTATCCGGGCGTTGTTGCCTCGCAACCCACGAGTCGGTTTCAGACGTTGTTGCACTGCAGCGGTCTCGGGTGTTGTCGGTTTGCGGTCTACGAGCGCTGTAGTCGACTGCCGGCAAGCCGTCCGGCGGAAATACGACGAACGAGAATGCACCGGCAGGGACGAGCCATGCGGCGGCAACGACGAAGCAGGCGGCAGCACTAATGCTGATACCAGATGTCGATCGATTGAAACGTAATTAGTAAGTTTACTTGTCGATTCACTCAGCCAAAGTGGCTGGCGAATTTAAAATGCAGGGCGGACTTAATTGGTGATTAAGGGTGCCCTACAGTCCGATTTGCAACTTCGTGCTTTTGGAGCTTTACGTTGGAGGGAAACGGTAAGCCGCACATTAGCAAATATCCGGCAAACGCTACCATCAGTGCTATGTATGTATAACGAGTTTTCACAGGGTCGTCTCCATAATAGAGTCTCAAAATTTCCCCTGCCCACGCCTGTGGAAGCCTATAGTATTAGGCTTACACTACTCTACATCAAAAACGAAAATAACTACAGATGATAATTGCATTGTTTTCGTAATTTCACCACTGAATCTTTGACGCAATATCGTTACTTGATGCCCGAGATAGTCTGAAGGACTGGTTTTACGTCGTTCCGGACATTTCTAACTTGTCGAAATATTTTTGATTAGAAGATGGAGCGCGCCGGTCAAACGTCGATGCGGTATTCTGTAAATTCGGGCAAACACTCATTATCCGCTGCTGCTAGTGGATAGAGTAAACCTAGTCTAATGATGTATTCGAAGGAACCAACAAAGCAATTTTTACGCTCGAGCCTATGGGCGAAGCCACGAAAGTGACATGGGCGATGACCGGCGACAGTCCTTTCATGTGCAAAATCATGCAGGTATTCGTCAGCATGGATGCGTGCTGCGGTAAAGAGTTTGAAAAGGGTCTGGCAAGTCTGAAGTCGGTTTCCGAAGGACCTGAGACTGCCAATACGCAACAACCGATATAAGTTTCTTCGACAGTCAAAGCCGATCGCTGTCCATCCACGTCTAGTAGACGTTGACGGACAAAGGTGTCGTCCGGCTTCGCCCTGGCAATTTACCGAGTTTTGGGTTTGCGCCAATGTCGGGAATATATATTTTGGCGGCAACCCTATTTGACTGGTGCAACATGAGAATTCCAGCTCTAGCATTTGCCATCGCATTGCTGGTGCCGATCGTGGTTCCAAATCCTGGACATTGCGACAATCTGGAGCTGTCGCGTAGCCCTAATCTCTTTCACGCAGTTGAAAAGTCTTTTCCACCTGAACTTAGAAGTCAGCCTGAGCCGGATTCTGAACGAGGTCGGGCGACCTCACCTGCGACCGTTCAGATTGAAAAGACCTTAAGCAACCGAATCCACCACACGCCACCATCGATCGCAAGGCCGCTCACAGAGCCCAAAGGCGATTCCAGCACCACCGCGAGTGCAGCATCAATTATTGATGGATCAGACGACAAAGCAATTCCTGGATCCTACAGCGAATTTCCATCACCAATCGGTGAGAAGAAGAAAACATTCGACTTCTCCAAAGCTGTCAATCTCGACAAGCTGCCTGCGGTAGAGGGTGAATTGACCTCCTATATGGGCTCCTATCGGATCAATCTCAAGGACAGCAGCCGATATCAAACAGAACGCATTATTCACAAAACTCGAGAGGCTATTATGCAGTCCGGGATGCGCGGCGCAGTCGCCGGCACTATAGCTGGAGCGCTCGCGGCTCTTCTTGCAGTCGCGATTCGAGCCGCTGCCTACAGAGCGTTCCCGAAGCATCGCAAGGACCAGCGTCGGGAGCAAAGCGGCAGCTTCGTGATGTCGACGGCAGTGGTATCACTGTTGATTGCTTTCAGCGTAGCCTCAGTTCCTATCGCGCAGGACACAGTGAGACGGATACAAACTGTTGACACACCGGACTATTTGAGATTCACACCTGTTTATTCCTTCGAGTTCGGGGTCAGGATCGAGATGCCGGAGCCGTATAGGAAGTATCGAATCATACACAAAGCAGAAGACTCCGAATCTAGTGCCATTTTTGACACCAACAGTACGCCTGTACCAGAATCAGACCGGACATATTATGCCATCGTGCACGAAGAGGCATCTGGAGGAATGGCGCTCGGCTTTACGAGAATGCCACGCCTTCCACAGGCGATCGGCAACAAGTATTACCACTACGACATCGAGAAAGGTCTCGATGCGGCGGCTAGACAAGCCGTTAAAGGTATTAATGGAGAAGTGTCGTACATCTGCGCGATCGACTACAAGGGTAAGCATCCTGGAAGAGAGGCGGAAGGTGCGCTCTACGATGACGCCGGTATTTTCCGACAGCGACTATACATCACGGGCAGTGGCAACTACGTGCATGCCGCGGTGTACGGCGACCCTGTGTGGGTGAATTCCAATCAGGCATACAAATTCTTAGACTCGATCGGGATTCGCAACGACTAGAGCCGTTTCGATCAGCGATCGAGACACGGCTCTAGCTTCGCTGGCCGAACAAATGCCAGACCGGACTGTTCTCACATCCTCGTCGAATGCGGACAGCTCCAGCGACTCAGGAAACTGCATCATCCTTGTGGATTCTTGTTAATGCTCGTCCTCGTCATCATAGTCGTCTTCCTCCTCCACAGAGTAAGCTCTCAGTGGCGAGGCACCTCGAATCATCGTAGCGCCATCCACTTTCTTTAGCCGAATTGGTCGAGTTCCATACTTCTTCTTGATGAAATCAGCCAACTCCACGGCATGAGTGGTGAGGACAATCTGAGACTGTTCGGAAGCGAATGCAATCAGGTCGGACAGCGGTTCTAGTAGATCGGGGTGAATACTTGTCTCCGGTTCGTTGAGCACCATAAGCGGTGCGGGTCTCGGAGTTAGCAGGGCGGCTAAGAGACAGAGATACTGTAGAGTGCCGTCTGAAAGCTCCTTTATGCTCAACGGTCTGTTCAACCCGGGCATGTTCATGAAAATCGATATCTCCCCGGCATCGTTGCATCGCAATTCAAGCCTGCTTCCGGGAAAGGCGTTTGCGATGGCATCATCAAGCTTTTCAGCATTGCCGACAGCACGAATACTGGCAATTGCAGAACCAAGATCGTGGCCATCGTGACTGAGGATTTGTGTCATGGTCCCAAGTCGACTGGTTCTGATCGGTGAATTCAGGTCGGTTCGGAAGTCATGATAGAAGCGCCAGCTCGTCATTAGCGAGCGCAACGCCGACAATTCCGGATAGTTATGAGGTTCCCTGAGCTCCGAGAGGACCGATTCGTTGGCACCTACAATGGCTGGATACTCCTCCGGGACACCGTCCATATTACGCGCATAAATCGACCCACGCTTTCGGATCAACACCTCGACCGGCTTTCTCTTTGTCAAGATGTGAATCTCTTCGAGTTTTACGTCCGGATCGTTTTTGAACATATCCAGCTCCCATGGGCGCTCACTGATAGGAATTCTGCCGAATTCAATTGCGTAGGAGATTGATTCAAACTTGATCCCCAGCCTGACGACATCCTGCTCCTGTTTTCTTCTGCGTCCGGCCCACATCATCGACTGAATGCCGCCCTCTTCCACGACGCGGCGAGCAAAGCCGCCTGTTGCGGCAGCCTGAATCAGTTGAATCGCCTGATATACATTGCTCTTTCCGCAGCCGTTAGGGCCGACCAAAACATTGATCTCGCCAAGTTTCAAAAACAGTTCTTTGACAGAACGATATCCGGCAATTTCGATTTCGTTGAGTCTCATTAGGTACTCTCAAAGTCACCTGCATTAGCGCGCGACAATGATTCTAAGGCAATTTTGAGGTTATCGACTACTTGAATAGCCTGTGTACCTCATCTACCCCCGGGCAATCTGATAAGAGCCGTTGACCACCCTCGCGACAACTCAAAGTTTTTCGGCTGCAGCCTTGCCCTTGAGCGCTTCCGGATTAACGACCCAGTGCCTGAGTGACTCGTCATAGCATTTTATCGCTTCTTTTTTCTTGCCTTGTTTCAAATACATATCGCCACGAAGGCGTTCGATCTGTGTCCCGAATAGTTGCTTCTCATCGCGTCTGGCCACTTCGTCCAATTCACCGGACGCCTCGGCGTAACGATTAAGACCAATCAGCGCTTCGATCTTTGCCAGATTTGCTATCAGATCGTTCTTGTCGATCTTGCTTGCCATGTCAGCATCTTTCAACGCCTCCTTGAAGTTACCCATATGACAATAGGAACTCGAGCGTTCGATCATTCTCTTATGATCTTCTGGATGCTTGGCGAGCAGACAGCTAAGATCATCAACGGCTAATTTGTATTTTCCAAGCTTGTCGGCGGCGCGAGATCTTGTCATCAGAGGTCTGGAGTCATCCATAGGGTTCAAGCTAATTGCCGTGCTCGCATCCGCAATAGCTTGCTCATAGTTCCCGAGCTGATAATAGGCGAAGGCACGGTTGCCAAAAGCCATTGGGTTGAGAGGATTGATACGAATTGCTGTAGTGCAGTCTTCTACAGCCTTCTGCCACTGTCCCAGCCCCCCGTAGCCACGAGCTCTTCCGACGTAGGCATCGGCGAATCGAGGCTCCAACTCGATAGCCTTAGTATGGTCCTGTATAGACTCTTTCCATTTGCCCATCTCCGACAGTGTCAGAGCGCGCTCTCGATAACCTTTCCCATTACGAGGCTTTATTCTTACTGCCGTATTCAAGTCCGCGAGCGACTTATCAAACAGACCGGCGTCTCTGTACTTCATACCGCGCACGATATACCAGTAGTCATCATCCGGATGCGCGTTGATGCCTACCGTCAGATTGCCGATAACCTTATCTAATTGAGCCTGTTTCTGTGCCTTTTCCGCCTCAGGACCTGATAGCGGGACCTGATAGCTAAATGGCTTGGTACCAACGGTGGTACTGACAGCAAACACTGCGCACGCCACCAACGCCAAAACACTAACCAGCGCCATTAGCTTCGACGACGAACGCCGTCTGGCAGCGGACAGCCTCTTCGTCGCCGGTGCGATCTTGTCCTCGAGAGCGTTTTTGAGATCAGATACAGTCTTGTAGCGATTTCCCGGATTCTTTTGTAGAGTCTTTAGAACCACTTTGGCGAGCCAGCGATCAGCACACTCCGCGGCAATATCAGGAGGCTCGTCGGAAAGGTGCTTCACGGCCAGTGATATCGCCGACTCACCGTCAAATGGTGCCTCACCGGTCAACATCTCGTACATGACGCAACCGAGAGAATAGATGTCCGATGAAGCTTCGACGCGTCGACCCTCAATTTGCTCCGGACTCATGTACTTGGGAGTACCGAAAACCTCGCCGGTTTTGGTTATGTCCTTACCTTCCTCTTTGCGCACAATTTTGGCGATGCCGAAATCTACGAGTTTAACGCTCAGATTGTTAGTATCATCTCTGACGATAATAATATTGGCAGGCTTGATATCTCTGTGAATCACGCCTCTGGAATGGGCGTGCGCGAGCGCCTCGCAAAGTTGCATCGAAATCTCGATCGCCTTTCTCTGCGACAGCCGACCTTCTTGATGCAGGAGCTCCGATAAAGAGATCCCTTGCAGATACTCCATGACCAGAAAGGG
>CAZISK010000304.1:0-8552 GCA_964541355.1 uncultured Candidatus Obscuribacterales bacterium | reverse complement strand
CATCCCGATCGCATCGAGATCAAGAAATACTCCAATACCTCCCGAAAGCACATCGAACAAAAATAGACAAAGAACAAATCGACATGCTTCTCAATTCAGCTGTTTCGGCTTGATTGGAGAAGCATCCTGCTTCATGCGCCCTTAGTTTAATGGTAAAACGTGGGTCTCCAAAACCTTTGTTGAGGGTTCGACTCCTTCAGGGCGCGGATTTTTTAGAGCTCAAATTACTCAGTTAGTACTCGAAGCTCGCAGTCGGAATCTGGTTAACAATGTCTAGCAAAAAACAGGACAAAACCAAAATAACAGCGGGCGGCCAGCCCGATCCAACCGATGGCAAGAGTAACGAGCACACGGGAGCCATGCACCACGTGAAAGAACGCGATCAAGCGAAGAACAAAGACGACAAACGTGGCTCCGGACACGGTGAGAAAGCTGCCAAGAAGGATGGCTCCAAGACGCCCGGCAACAGCATCAAAGAGGCCATCCTGTTTCTGAACGAAGTCAAAAATGAAGCCCGCAAAATCACCTGGCCTCCCAGAGGACAGGTGGCGCAGGAGACCTGGAGCGTAATCGTCCTCGTGACATTCATCACGGTCATGGTGCTGGGCTTCGATTATGCGCTTGGAAACTGGGTTTTCGGACCGATCGAGCACTTCGCCAAAATCATGGCGCCCCAAACTCCCGAACAGAAAATTTTCTCTACCACTCCAATATCGCCGGATCAGTCGGGATCTGCACCAGCACCAGCCCCCGCACCTGCACCAGGCGACGCATCGACAACGCCGGCAACGACACCACCTGTGGCTCCGCCACCAGCTGGTACAGCCGTGCCACCTGTTATTCCTGGCGACGCTACGCAGCCTGCGACAACACCGCCTGCTGCAACCCCACCAGTCACCCCGGCACCGACCGGAACACCTACACCTGCGCCTACAGCTCCGCCTGCGACCCCAGCGCCGACGTCAGCTCCTAATTCGGCACCACCTACACCACCGCACCCATAAAGAGCGAGGACAAAAGAGGAAGAGTAATGGGTTTTATCAAGTCCGACGGACAAAGAAAATGGTACGCAGTGCAAACTGCCTCCGGACATGAAAACAAAGTCAAGGAGCATATCGAAAAACGCATCGTGACGATGAATGCACAAGACAAAATCTTCGGCGTCATCGTTCCGGAAAAGATGGTCACCAAAGTCAAGGATGGGAAGCGGGTCGAGAAGAAAGAGCGAGAATATCCAGGATATGTATTCGTTGAAATGATTCTCGATGACGACTCCTGGAGAGTAGTGCGCGAAGCGCCTGGTGTAACGAAATATGTGGGAGCCGGCAAAAAGCCAATCCCGGTGCAAGATTCCGAAATCAGGAAGATCTTGCGCAGACAAATTGCAGCCAGTGGTGTCAAGGGCAAGAAGGCTGCAGCCATCGATGTAAAGGTAGGCGACTACGTCCGTATTACGGGCGGCCCGTTTGCAGACTTTACAGGAGAGGTAACAGAAGTCAATCTCGAAAGAGAGCGAATCAAAGCCTCTGTCATCATCTTCGGGCGCGCCACACCGGTCGAGCTCGAGTTCAATCAGGTTATAAAAGTGTAAATGTGCTTACAAATACTGGAATATATGGCAAACGTGCCATAGAATCATAGGTTCGGTATATATACCATAAGGATCTGGACGCCGTGAAAAAGGTCACTGGAAAGATTAAGTTGCAAATCCAAGCCGGTAAAGCAAACCCGGCACCGCCAATTGGTCCCGCTCTGGGTCAACATGGCGTTAATATCATGCAGTTCTGCAAGGAGTACAACGCCAAAACGCAAGATAAGGCAGGGACGATTATCCCTGTTGAAATCACCGTTTTCGAAGATCGCTCCTTCGATTTCGTATTGAAAACACCTCCCACTTCCGAATTGCTCAAGAAAGCAGCCAAAGTGGAAAAAGGTTCTGCCACACCCAACAAAGCCAAGGTCGGTAGCGTCACCAAAGGTCAGGTCACCGAGATCGCTCAGATCAAAATGCCTGACTTGAATGCCACCACTCTCGAGGCAGCGGAAAATATGGTGCTTGGCACCGCCCGCAACATGGGAATCACGATCGCTGACTAGCATCATCAACTAGGAATGAAAAAAGGAATACATCGGGGCATAAGACAATGGCTAAGCTGACCAAGAGACAGAAGAAATTGCAAGAGCTGAAGGACAAATACAGAGATCCTGTAGATGCCGTTGATGCAATTAAAATCCTCAAGGAAGAAAAATCCGTGAAGTTCGATCCGACGGTCGAGATTCACTTTCGTCTTGGTATCAACACGAAGATGAACGATCAACAGATTCGTTCGACGGTCACCTTGCCTGGTGGCACCGGCAAAGAGGTTCGTGTAGCAGTTGTCGCCAAAGGCGAAAAAGTGCAAGAAGCACTTGATGCCGGCGCCGATGTTGCCGGAGCCGAAGATCTGGTAGAGAAAATCGGCGGCGGATACCTCGACTTCGACAAGCTGGTCGCCACACCTGACTGCATGGCAATGCTCTCGAAGATGGGTAAATTGCTCGGTCCCAAAGGCTTGATGCCCAACCCAAAAGACGGCACAGTCACGACCGAAATCGGCAAGACCATCAAAGAGTTGAAAGCCGGTAAGGTTTCCTTCCGCGCTGAGAAGAACGGCGGCCTCGTCCAGATGGCAATTGGCAAACTCTCGTTCGATGATGAGCGATTGCTCAAGAATCTGGCCGCTGTAGTCGACGTGATCCAGAAGGTCAAGCCCCCTTCGGTCAAAGGCACATACATCAAATCAATCTATGTAAGCTCGACAATGGGTCCCGGACTCAAACTCGATCTGACAACCATCCAGGATCTGGGCAAAGCGCACGTAGCCTAGTCACAATCCAAGAGTTAATGGAAGAGCCGGCTGCCACCGGCTCTTTTTGTTTTCAACATAAGTTGTGAACCGGCTTGCTAAGCTGTGCGCCGCCTAATCCTGCAAACAGCCTGGTCCCACGTAAAAGAGAGAGGACGCCACTTACGCGTCCTCCTCAAGGCAGCAGATGTCTAACTATGCAGCGCTTATGTAGCGGGCGCCGTATTTCTCACCACGTGAGTGAACGGAAAAGTCTGGGAGGAGCGAAACTTCAATGCCGCGCCACCACTATATACATACGGGACGATGAACGGTTTGATATCGACGGTAGTATCCACAGTGACTGTCCCTGCCACTGTTCCACCGTAGGGCTCTAGGGCAGCCGCATCTTCTATCACCGTGCTTGGATTGAATATCAAGTCCGTCAAAGTGAAATTACTAAGCATGGAACTGCCTTGCTGATTTGCCCGAGCAACCACAGCCGCGGCTCTCTGTTCGGCCGTAACCGGGTCTCCGGAAGCTGCAGCTCTAGCAGCTTGACGACAGGTCTGATCGTTGATCTGAACTCCGATAACGATAACTGCCAGATCAAACAGCACAAGTACCAGGGGAACCAAAATCAAAAGCCCACAGACCAACTCGACTGTAGACTGACCAGATATTCTCAGCCGTCTTCTAACCCGTGACATGGATATTCAACTTTCCTCACCGTACTCTGATTTTGACAGAGTGATGGTCCGCCTTCCATCATGCCCAAAAAGAAGAGATTTTAATCGGCTGGAAGTTCGGTCGCGAGCGCTTTCAATGCCTGGAATTAAGCTGTGTCCTGTGCTAAAACAGGACTAGGATTTCACGTTTGAGGAGTGGTTTCGGTGGTCAAGTTCAAAGACTATTACCAAACTCTTGGCGTACCGAGAACTGCCAGCCAAAAAGAGATAAAGACCGCATACCGCAGCCTCGCGCGGAAGTTTCACCCAGATGCCAACAAGGGCGACAAGGGTGCAGAAGAGAAATTCAAAGAGATCGCTGAAGCGTACGAAGTCCTCAAGGACCCTGACAAGCGCAAGCGATACGATACACTCGGGTCCAACTACAAAGCCGGCGCAGATTTCAAACCGCCGCCGGATTTCGGCGGCGGATTTACCTTCGACTTCGAAAAATTCAGCGAGTTCAGCAAGCAAGGACCATTTTCAGACTTCTTCGACATTCTCTTCGGTCAGACATTCGGACAGGGCGCAGGCCAACAACAAGCCGGACAAAGAGCGCGGAGCGGCCCTGGTCAACAACCTGGTTTCGCTGGAAGCGAACGCTCCAATCGAATGTACGACCAGGAAGCCGATATCGAGTTAACCGTAGAAGAGCTGGCCAAGGGTGCTCAGCGTACATTGAAGATTACGCCTCCAGGGTCGGCAGCCAAAACAATCGAAGTGAAGATTCCACCTGGAGTTCGACCCGGTTCGCGAGTGCGCATTTCGGGACAGGGTATGAAGACTCCGAAAGGCAGAGGAGATCTATATCTGCGGGTGAAGGTAAGGCCGCACGGAGACTTCACCATAGACGGTGACAACATCATCTGTGAAACATCGATTTCACCAGCTTTAGCGGTTCTCGGTGGACAGTCCACCGTACCCACGCTGGACGGTCCCGTGAAGATCAAGAGTCCTCAAGGCACTCAGAACGGACGCCTTTTGCGTCTCAAGGGAAGAGGATTGCCTAATTCGAAAAAAACAGAGAGCGGAGATTTGCTCATACGAGTAAAGATTGTCATTCCCGCACAACCAACATCAAAGGAAAGGGCGCTCTACGAGCAACTTGCCGAGCTAGAGAAACAGGTCGTTTCCAGCTCATCGTAAGCGCTTTTCGAAACAATGGTCGAGCTACTTGGCTGCAGTCTCTTCGCCTTTCTCGAGCACTTCTTCTTCGTGCAGATCGTCCCAGGTCGGCAGATACTTCCTCTCAGAGGGCGCTGCCGGCTTACTTAGAGGCTCTAGACTGGCTGTCGTATTGAATTCGGCCAGCGCTTCAGAGTTTTGCTTCATTCGGTAGAGGCACTCGGCCAAGACCTCGTGAATTTCCGGGTTCGATTCGCGGCGCTTCTTGGCTTCGTTGAGCTGCTCTTTTGCATCTTCAAGACGATTGTTCGAGATCAACAGGCGTGCAAGAAGGATTCGTTTGGCAATGTCGTCCGGCCTTTTATCGACGGATTTCTGCGCGTCAGCTACAGCGCTCTCAAGCAAGCCGGCATTTTTGTCCACCATTTTCTTTACTTCAGGATAGTAGTTGGGCGTATCGTATTCGAGATTCGAGCCTTCCACGAACTTGTCGAAGCCGCCTTGCTGATCGCTATTGATAGCCATGGCGATGCCGTAGCGCTTGAGAAGCCGCGGATCATCCTTATTCAACTCAATAATCTCTTTGAACAGGTCCATGGCTTTAGTGCCTTCTTCATTCATCGAGTAAGCGGTGGCAAGCTCGAGACGCGGTACCATCCACTCATCAGGACAGACATTGAGAAGCTTCTCGTATTCTTTGATGGCATCGGCAATCTTCCCTTGCTTGTATGTCTCCCTGGCATGAACGAGCATGACGTAAACGCTCTTGGGGGCGAGAGTCAAAGCTTTGTCCAGAAGTAAGTTGCCTTTCCACTTATCGCGCAGGTCATCCGACGTCATCAGCACTATTCCGGCTGCTAGAAGTTGGACGACATCCTTGCGCTTGTCCTTGCTCTTTGCAATCTCATAAGCGGCTGCAAGCGCCTTCTTATTCTCGCCTTTGTCCAGGAGCACGCTACATGGCACAGCCGCTATGTCATCGAACAGCTTTTCGGAATCGAGGCGCTTGGTATCTACTGCAGAACCTTTGCTGGCGCTGGGTTTTAAACCAGGAGCGGTGACCTTGGGAAGTTTGACCGGATTGACAATGGTGAAACCGAATGCAGCTCCACACAAGATCGCCAGAACGAGCTGGACACAAAAGATCTCTTTCAACAAGTTGCGATCTTCTGGAGGTTGTCCCTCTGATTTATTGGCCAAGTTCTTTCCTCCCGAACAAAAAAACCTAGTTGTTACCTTCCCAAAAAAATCATACTTGTACTACTAGTTTGCGCCTTAAGTTACTCCAGTCATGTACAAAAGAGTCTATCGCGGCTCTCTTCGTCACATACCGGCCCAACTGTGCCTTTGCCTGATCCGCCAGTTGATTCAGCCTGACCAGATAAATCGAAACATTCGGTTCATTAATTGCCGTGCTTCCGATAATTTCCAGCTCGGTCAGGATTGCCGCATCAATGACAGCATCCATATCGTGCTCATCTTCAATCAAATCGACAAGCATCTTGCCGAATTCCAACGCTTCCAGGGTGGCGATTGCCTTCTCACTCTCCGAGGGCGCTTCCTGGCGCCGAAAACGCATCTTGGCGGTCAATGCTCTGGACCAATCGAAAAAATGCCGCTCCTTCATTACCGCGACATGTGGAATCAGCTCATGATTGCCGGCTAGACAGGAAGAGAGCAGATTCGAGCGGCCCTGAGTCAATTGAGCCAGCGGTCCGAGCAATTCCTCTCCATCACGTCTGAAAGGCACAACCTGACAGCGACTGACAACAGTGGTCAGGACCTGGTCCACCGTGCGAGCAAAGAAGTCAAACAGTAGAACGCCACGCGGCTCTTCGATAGTCTTCAAAAGAGCATTGGCAGCTGGTCTATGAAAGACATCCTGACTTGCATCCTCAACAATGATTACGCGCTTGTAAGAAGATGTCTTCGACAACTCTTGCGAAATCAGCCTGGCGCGCTCAACTGGAATGATCGTGGTTGTCGATTCGCTGTCTTTCAGCTCGAACCAGGCCGAGGGATGTTTGCCCTCGAGAATCCAACGACAGCTCTGGCAGCGCCTCTCCGAAGACATGTCACGGATGCCGCAGGAGCCGGATTGCTCTTTTAACTCGTCGGTACAATTCAAAAAGAGGGCGATTTGCCGGACAGTGAGCCACTTGTCTTTCGTGCTACCACCAACGAATAGATATGCATGCGCCAACTTCCCCTGCTCGACAGCAGAGCTGAAGAACTTCGTGACCGTCGGCTGGCTCTTGATTAAGGAAGGTTCAAAAACAACAACCATTGCCTGCTGAAACCAACGCTTGGGTGAACTCTATTCTTTCGTAGTTTACACAAATGCGCACGAAAACTTGATGACGCCGCTCTCACTAAGTGTAAGTAATCTTAATCAAAGCCAAAAAAGAAATCCAACAAATTGACAGCTCTTGGCGTGTAGCCTAGACTATTCAGGTTCCGAAGAGTCCGGATCTTGGGACTTTTCTGTGTGGCAGCGACGAATGCCTGTTGGGCTAAGTTGCCGGGTCCTTTAGCGGCCATCGTCGCTTTTCGTCAAGATAAACATACTGTCGGCAACCCAATAATCGGGAGAGAAGCATTGGCAAACGTAATTGTAGTCGGTGCACAATTTGGTGACGAGGGCAAAGCGAAAGTCACCGATTTGCTAGCCAGAAATGCTGACATGGTCGTGCGCTACCAGGGCGGTGCTAACGCCGGTCATACGGTAGTCGCCAACGGCAACACCTACAAATTTCACTTAATTCCATCCGGAATTCTCTACGCAGGCAAAGTCTGCATTCTCGGACCCGGTATGGTAATCGACCCAAAGGCGTTTATCTCCGAGATCGACGCCTTGATGGAACGAGGCCTGGACGACAAGCTTTTGAAGATTTCGGCTTCGGCGCATGTCACGATGCCTTATCACCTGGCTATCGATGCCGCTGAAGAAGAAAGCCGCGGCAAACAAAAGATCGGTACGACCAAGCGCGGCATCGGTCCGACATACGCAGACAAGTGCGCAAGATCAGGGATCCGCATGGAAGACCTGCTCGATCGCGAAGTACTCAAAGCCAAACTCGACTGGATGGTACCTCGCAAAAACGTTCTCCTGGAGAGGATATACAACCTACCCCCATTGGACGCCGATGAGATACTCAATGAGTATTTCGAGCTGGGACAGAAAGTCAAAAAGTATGTCTGCGACACATCGGCGCTCATCTTCCAGGCTGTCGGGGAGCGGAAGAATATTCTATTCGAAGGCGCTCAAGGAACGCTTCTCGATCTCGATCATGGCACCTATCCGTACGTCACAAGCTCGAGCCCATCGGCTGGCGGCGCTTGCACCGGTACCGGCGTCGGGCCGACCACCATCGACCGAGTGATCGGCGTCATGAAAGCATATGTCACCAGGGTTGGTGAAGGTCCATTCCCCTCGGAGTTGACCGACGCTCTCGGACATCGGCTCAGAGAGATCGGAGCCGAAATCGGCACCACCACCGGACGTCCTAGACGCTGCGGCTGGTTCGATGCAGTCCTCGGCCGCTATGCAGTTCGCATCAACGGTCTTGATTGTCTCGCCATCACCAAGCTTGACGTACTTGACGGTTTCGAGGAGATTAAGGTTTGCGTCGCTTACCGCGATCGCGAAACGGGTGAAACCTACACCGACCTTCCCACGATCGGCAGCAAGTTCCAGTACATGGAGCCCGTCTTCAAGACGGCCAAAGGCTGGCTGACGCCGACCACCGAGTGCAGAAGTGTGCAAGATCTACCTGAGCTTGCCAGACAGTACCTCAACTTCATCTCCGACGAACTTGACTGCCCAATCGCCATCGTCAGCGTCGGACCGATGCGTGACAACACAGTCGTCATC
>CAZISK010000303.1:0-8580 GCA_964541355.1 uncultured Candidatus Obscuribacterales bacterium | reverse complement strand
GACATGTGGCGATCCATCCGCCTCGTTCTCGACACCGGCATTCATGCAAAAGACTGGACCAAGCAACAGGCAATTGATTTTTTCAAGGAGAATTCCAACAAGCCAATGCATGACATAGAGGTGGAGGTGGATCGATATATCGTATGGCCGGGTCAAGCGCTGGCATACAAGCTAGGGCAGCTGGAGTTCAGCGACCTGAAGCGACAGGCTCGCAGCGAGTTAGGTGATAGATTCGATCCACGCGCGTTCCACGACTACGTGCTTGGGCTCGGTGCTGTGCCGCTGGATATTCTAAAGGCTCAGACGAAGGAATGGATCATTGAGTCACGCATGCGAACGACAGCTCAGGCAGCTAGTCCTCAATGATAGCCATATTCCAGTATGTTTGACAAAAGCCATTGCAAAAGCATCGAATCTTGCATGGATCTATTCTATTCATGTTTGCAATGCGACATGGACAAGCCATCGGACTTTGAGACACTCAAATATATTTCCATGCGCAGGCAAATATCATTCCGCCCTGATGATCATGGTCACTCAGAAATTCCTGCGCAACGGTTTCACCTGCCTGGATACCATGACGCTCGTGCGAATAATTTTTCAATCGCATCGACGACCGTGGTTCGTTAAAGCAGAACAAGGAGCTGCATAGACAATGTCTATCCATGCAGGTCCTGCCCTAGAGATATGGTTACTCAGAACTTCCCTGCCACAACAGCTTCACCTGCCTCGATGGCATGACTCTCGTGCGAATAATTTTCAAACGCATCGACGACCTTCATGCGGAAAGCTTCAATCGACGAGATCTGCATACGTGCGCTTTCCGCCTTCTCTGTTCCTGGCAAGCTCTTGGTTGCCTCCCCGTAGATACGCTTGAGCTCACGATCGATCACCTTATCCAGGATGTCGCAAGCATCAGACAGGCTGATCTGCTCGAGATCGATGTCATGCGCCGGATGATGCTCTTGCGTTCTTGCCGGCTGCGCGTTGCTGTCGTAGCCGACCGCAACATTCTCTCCCAGCTTAGGCGCGTCTTTGTGAGAAGCAAAAAGCTCGGTCTCGGACATTTTGCCTGAGGCAACCCGGATCAAATCGCCGAACAGCTCTTTAGCCAGGTGACCAAGCATCGAGATCGCCGCTTCTTCACCCTGAATCTTGAACGAGTTGCGACCGCCAATTTGACAAGGCTCCGCCACAATAAGCGGCGGCACATCCAGATCGCTGTACTCTCCGTTTTTGAAACCGATAGTCATCTCGGCGGGAAAAAGGAAAACTCCAATTCGCTTTTCATCTCCTTTTACTGTGAGCGACCAGTATCTGGTTGTGAGGCGGCCCTGGTAGTACTTCGAGACGGGGCGATACCAGACGGAATCGTCTCTGGTTTCAAAGACCTGAGCTCGCTCAATCGAAACAAACAGATCTGAACCAACCGCATGTTCGTTAAAACCATAGGCTAGTACACTAAATTCCTGGAAAAGCGCTTCTATCCAAACTCTGATTGCCTCGAACGCATCGGCTGCTTTGTTTTGCGCCTGCTGCCACTCTGCCGTGGCACTATCCTGAGGCGTTTCCGTCGACAGGGACTTGAGCCATCGCCCGGTTTCCTGACCGCGGCGCCGTTGCAAATCGGAGTAAACGCCTTGTGCCGGCTCCGGAATAAACTGACGCAGCACTTCGGCCGCAGCCTTGTCCTGCTGTTTCTCGTTCTGATCCCGGTTCTTGCGGTCGATTGATACCTTGCCTGACAACCACATATCTCTAAATTTTGATGGCATGGTCTTTTCTCCCATTTGGTTTCGCGAAACTTGTCAAAAGTATATATAATCAGGGAGATGGAATTGTGAAATGTATGATCGAGATGTATGACCGAAGGTTCAACGCGGCGGGTTAAGTTCGAGAAAAAGTACTGTCCGAAATGCTATGGACAGTTCGAAAGGATTGATGTTTGCCCTGACGACGGCGCGGAGTTGCGCGGGCAAGACAGCGATCCTCTGATCGGTAAAGTTTTTGCAGAGCGATATGACATCCAGTCCATAATCGGATTGGGTGGCATGAGCATTGTTTACAAGGCGCAGCATCGCCTAATGGATCGTGTAGTCGCCATAAAAATGTTGCACAGCAACATTAAAAACGATCATGTAGCACTTGAGCGTTTTCGCATGGAGGCGCAGGCGGCAAGCTCTCTGAACCATCAGAACATCATCACGGTCTATGACTTTGGCGTTACCGATAACGGTGATGCCTTCTTCGTCATGGATTATCTCGATGGAGAAAGTCTCGCGGATTTGCTCGAGCGCAAGGGCAAGATTCCCTTTGAGCGCGTCATGCCGCTGCTCAAGCAAATTTGTGATGGATTGGGAGCCGCTCACAAGAAGTCAATTGTACATAGAGATCTGAAGCCGGCAAATGTTGTTTTGCTCAAGCAAGATGATGGAACCGAGCTTGTTAAGCTTGTAGACTTCGGTATAGCAAAACTCCTGCCCGGCTCAGGTAAGCAACAACAGCAACTGACCAGAACCGGCGAGGTTTTCGGCAGTCCTATATACATGAGTCCGGAGCAATGCCAGGGACTTGCGCTTGATAATCGAGCGGATATTTATTCGCTTGGTTGTTTGATGTATGAAACCATGACAGGCGAGCCGCCGCTATTGGGCAAGACGCTTCTGGAAACTTTAAATTTGCATGTCGAGGAGATGCCAAAGCCTTTATCGGAAGTGGCGCCCGATCTCGCCGTGCCACCCGAGTTGGAAGCAATCATGTTTCGCTGCATGGAGAAGAATCCCGCCGATCGCTTCCAAAATACAGAAGAAATACGCGATCTGCTATCGTCGCTTTCAGCATCGATGAAACTGGGCACTACAGGCGGTATTCGAGCGGCCATCAGCGGTAAAACGAGTAGCGTTCCCTGCGCTGAAAAAAAAGATAAATTCAGACCCATCTTGATGGTAGCACTGGCAGTATCACTCAGTGCTATAGCCTTCGGAGCCGGCTTTATTTTTTTCTGGCCAGGACCACCTGATGACCTGGGCACTCCAGCAACAAAGATGTTCTGGTCGATGCATTGTTCGAACGCTGCCGCTCAGATCGCAAACAACAAATTCGAAGATGCGGAAAATTCACTTAACCAAGCCGAAGCGATTGCCGGAAGTCTTGGGGGTGGTGGCAAAGCTCGCCTGGAAGCCACTCTCAAGCAGAAGGCCGACTTGTATAGCAAGTGGGAAGGCCATGCTGAGTTGTTAGAGAAGACCAACGTTGAAATTAGCGCAGTTCAAACCGGCAAGGTACTCGACGATCTCCAGAAGCAATACAAATCGCTGGAGCAACTCGAAAATTGTCCTACTGATTCTTCCGTCGCTGAAACAAACGCTAAGCTAAGAGCTGAAGCGGAGGTTCCCAGCATCGTCGCTACCGCTGCAAAGCTTGATGGACGAAAGTTGTATCTCGAGGAAGTCAGGTTTTTGGATAAAGCTCTTGCTGTAGAAACGAAACTACTGGGTCAAAATTCTCCCGCTATAGCCCGCATAGAAACCGCTAAAGTAGATGGTTTGCTCGGACAGAGGAATTTCCCCGCCGTCCGACCATTGCTCTTGCACATCTGTTCGGTGCGAGAAAAAGAAGTTGACACGAAGCCTGAAGAATATGTACGCGCGTTAGCGAAACTGGGACAATTCGACCTCGATCAAAATCAGTTCAATAACGCGGAGCCCGAGCTCAACAAAGCGCTCACCCTCAGCGAAAAGAAAAAAGTGAGCAAAGAATTGCGTGTCCTTGTGATGAGAAGTTGGGCTGATCTGTTGAATCAAACCAAGAGGCAAAACGAGTCGCAAGAGTTTATGAAGAAGGCTAGTGTGCTTGAGCAATCCGCTTCGGATGTGCCTGACGACATTCAAAACAAACTTTAAGTCCTCATCCTTCAGATCGGATTGGCGGTGCGAATCGAAAACATACCGACTGCTGGTTACTGGTGCGCGATCAATGCCTGAGCCGGAAATTCTCTCGCGGTTTTGCAAACAGCCGCACTAGAGCCAATCCTGCAATGAATCCTCCGATGTGGGCCGCGTAGGCAACACCTCCACCCTCAGATGATCCACCCAAAACACCTGAGCTCTCCGCCAGTTGAAAGAGAATCCAAAGGCCAAGGCATACGTATGCCGGAACCTCCATAAACTGCCGCAAGAACAAAACAGTGACTCGTCTGTGAGGAAAGAGCAAAATGTATCCGCCAAGAACCCCAGAGATAGCTCCAGACGCGCCGAGTGATGGAATCAAAGAATTCTGCCCAAATGCAACAGTGCAAAATACGTGCGACAGGTCTGCAACAACGCCACAGATCAAGTAGAAGATCAAATACTTCCAATGTCCCATCAGGTCTTCAAGATTGTCTCCGAAGATCCACAGGTAGAGCATGTTCCCAGAGATGTGCGCAAATCCGCCATGCATAAACATGGAAGTGATTAGCGTCAGGTAGACAGAGATAGGCGTCGGTCCCAAATACAAAGCCGAGCTGTTCCCACTGCCATCGCCAATCTGGACGTGCCCAACAACATCCTTGCCACTAATTATCTCTTGTGGAACTGCCGAGAACGAATTGGTGAATGCTTCGTTCGTGCCAAGCCCTTGAAAAACGAGAAACACAAAAACATTTGCTGCTATGAGCAGGTAGTTCACCCAAGGCGTGCTCCGCCGGTCCGTGTTATCATCGCCAAGTGGAAGCATACGTCAGCCTCAGTTAGTTGTGCAATCCGCTCATTGTACAGGAAGTGCAAGAGCAGCCGCGTCATTCTGCTAGACTCAACTAAGAATTAGATCTTTGCCGCTTCGCCTAATCAGCTGTACTTGGCAGGACTCAATTAGGATCGTTAGACCAGAGGAGTATTTATGCCAAAGCAGTCTGTAGTGGAAAAGAATCCTCGCTTCACCTCTGGCATCAAGAAGGGCATGTCCCGAGAGGAGAGGAAGCAGCTTGGAAAGCTCGCCAGGAAGAGTGTTCCCCTGGGGTCACACAAAGATCTTCACATTCGCAAAACTGGCCGAGACATCAAAAAATTCTTGAAGAGTCCAATCAGGGGCGAGTCCAGGAGTTAGTGCCGATTAGATATGGACGAATGCTTGTCTCTCCATTCACCTTCTATCGAGGCAGTGCTGGACTCATGGCATTGGACTTAGCGGGTACTGCAAATTCTGGATTTAAGGTGCAGGCCTGCGGTGACTGCCATATTCACAACTTTGGCGCCTATGCGACGCCTGAACGTAAAATTATCATCGACATCAACGATTTTGATGAGACACTACCAGCGCCATGGGAATGGGATGTTAAACGCTTAGCGGCGAGTCTTGTTTTGGCTGCAACTGCAAATGGTTTTTCAGTGAACGTAGGGCAAGATGCAGCCGCACGAATGGTGCAGGGCTATCGTAAGCACATAGCCGAGCTCACTGCCATGAATTTGTTGGATGTTTGGTACTCCCATGTAGATATCGACCACCTTTCAAAGTTGAGCAAAATTGATGCTCGCCAGCGTCAGAAAAAGGCAGTTGAGGACGCGCGGAGTAAATCCTCACTGGAAGTCCTACTGGAAAAAATGACGGTGAAAAACGGTGGAAAAGTCCGATTCAAGGATATCCCACCTCTCATCACCCATGTGGAAGAAGCATCGGTTGGGTCGCAAGAACGGCACGCATTTGAAGAGTATTGCAAGACATTGCCGGACTTCGTCCGCGTTTTTCTGGACAAGTTTGAACTGGTGGACATCGCAAGAAAAGTCGTTGGTGTCGGCAGCGTTGGTACTATGTGTGGTGTCCTCCTGTTGACCAGCTCCGAGCAGGATGCGCTCATACTACAATTGAAGGAAGCGCGACAATCAGTATTGGAACCGTTTGCCGGAGCATCGCTTTACGAGCATTGCGGACAACGTGTCGTCAACGGTCAAAAGTTGATGCAGAACGCCAGCGATGTATTTCTTGGTTGGACCACCGGGAAAGGTCCAGCGTACAGGCACTTTTACATAAGGCAGCTACGCGACGTTAAAGTTGGAGTCAACACAGCTCTATGGAATAAAGCAGACTTCACGGTGTTCCCTACCATAGCCGGAGAGATACTGGCGCGATCTCACTGTCGGTCAGGCGATCCATCAGTGTTGCAAGGTTATCTCGGCAAGAGCGATGAATTTGACGAGGCTGTGGCACTATACGCAGTTGCTTATGCCAAGCAGACGGAGCGCGACTACAGTCAGTTTTTGAAAGCCTGTAAGTCTGGAAGAATCAAAGCTGAAAATATAGAATGATCCAATTCAATGTGGTTTTACTTCAACTTTGTTCTAAAGCTGTTCAACTTTTCTACGGCAGCTCAAAGCAAGCATGACACTACCTAACGTTGAAAACAGCGTGTATACGACAACCGATGCTATGGCAGGAGTGCCTGAAAAGTTAGCTAAGGCGATCACCAACCCAACTCCGCCGTTGCGAGTTGCTGTGACCAGTGCTAGAGCTATCCTGGTTGAACGCGCTTTGCCTCCGCATATCCATCCAATGCCTACACTGGCGACGAACAACACCGTCATGGCGACCCAGCCTCGCAAATGAACCATTGCCAGTGCTTTGTATTGACTGGCGAGAATGATAGCCAGAACCGAAGCAAAGAGAATTTTCGACAGTTTGTCGATCGGTTTGTCAATTCGCGAGGCTATCTTTGATGCCCACTTCCTTATAGCCAACCCAGCAATTAGCGGCAGCAGTTGAGCTATCAGTAAGACTTTGACAATACCAAAATAATCAATTTGAATGGTGCTGTTGGGGGTCAGTTGTGATAGAAGCAGAGTTAGCAACATCGGTGAAAGCAGCGATGACAAAGCAGCTAATATCAGCATCAACCCTACGGACATTGGAACATTTCCGCGGGCGATCTCAGTTAGAGGCGGGCCTAGTGGCGCCGCCGGGCAGACAGCAAGGATAAGAAAACCAGCAGATACGAGCGGGTCAGGATTGACAAAACAGAGCAACAAAAAGGTAATGAGAGGTACAAGCGCGTAGTTCGCAAATAAAGCCAGAAATATTGTGCGTTTTTCTTTCGCGGCCTCGAATAGCTCTTCCATGCTGACTTTCAGCCCCATCGCAAGCATGATAGACATCAATGCAGTTACATTGAGGAGGTTGATAATTGCGTCTGCGCTCAAATTGCCTCGGTTCTGTATTCTCGTAACTCGCGAATTATGACACTAAATACGGTACTTTGTAAGACCTATGAAATAGCTAAGCGCACGATGGACCGCAAGCAACATAGCCCTATTTCGAGAACTTGCTTTGCTTAGTCCGTCGTGCGCTCCTCACCAGGTAGTCCGTTCAGGATCCGGATTGAACCTAGTTCTTAACTGCTAGCACCGAATCTTCCCTGGTTGCTTGGTCCAGTTCGTTTTCGAGTTCTTTCAAATTGGCTTTTACGTGCTTCTTGATGGTTTTGGCGGCTTTCTTCAATGCCTTTTCGACTTTCTCTTCGACATTGGAAGCAACTATGACAATAAGTCCTGCGCTGCCAGTGTCCAGATTCTCGCCCAGATCCTTGAGATCGCCTCGAGTCATACCGCCAGTGACGTGACCAGCGAGCGCTCCGAATATTGCGCCTACGCCAGTTGAGGCCGCAACTAATCCTGCGCCAATCGCTGCGCCAGGAAACAATGCAATTGCAACTCCAGTTGCAAGACCCAGACCCGCTCCTATCTTCAGTCCGTCGCGGGTGGGCTGCTCATGCTTTTTGACAATTTTTACTCTACCGCTGGGCTTTCTCTCTAGAACGGCAGCATCGTAGGTGTCGATGATTTTGAGTTCGTTGTAGAGGGTCTTAACGGCTTCGAAGTCGTGCACCGCGTCTTCAACATTCGAGTAGGTACTTGTGAAAACAATAAAAGTATCGTAATTAGGGAGCATCGTGCCCCTCCTTTGCATATCTAATAATAGCTGCGAGTGTAGCAGCTGGATCGATCAACTGTTGCGATCCATGCTATTCATCAGCAAACCCCTTGAAGCCAAGAAATGCACGGTTTCGTTTGTACACCTTTGTTTGAATACGATTCTAGAGAACCCTCCAGGGTCTCAACCTTCACCGCTTTAGATTTTCCACACACTGCGACAGTAGAGCATGAAGGATCGTTACAAAAAGTAGTCACGCAAAACTATGATTCTCAGCAGTTTTTCTTTGATGAACGGCGAGAAGGTCTGGATGTATTGACCGTAGGGTGGGCCAAGATAAAATTGACTTGCATCATCTTGACAACGTGGTATTCTTAGGCTGTGACACATTTACTACCGTTCAATTTTCGCTATAGGAAGCTCATCCGATAAGGGTCTAAAGCCGTTGACACTGATCCTGGGGGCCGCCCTATTGAAGACATCTCAGGTCAAAGAACATGAACAAACTAATTACCAAGCTAATTGCCCTGGTCATGATCAGCACCACCATTGCCAGCCCCGCAATTGCCAAAAGCTTCGAATACAACTTCAATACCTGCACATATAACCATTACACCAATGTGGACCCATACTCGCGTCAGCCCGCCTACGCGCCGTCAGCCCCCATCAACCAGGGGATAG
>CAZISK010000302.1:0-8587 GCA_964541355.1 uncultured Candidatus Obscuribacterales bacterium | reverse complement strand
GGGAAAGCTGCACAATCACAAAGACATCGTCGACTTTTTTACGGAGCTTGGAATCCCGCTTCCCGATCTGAATGCCTGGGTGGTGGCCGGAGTGGAGTGTTTCGGCGGTGTTCTTCTCATCCTCGGGTTAGCCACCAGACCGGTCGGTGTTGTTTTGGCGGTCACTATGACCGTCGCCTATCTCAGCGTCACCGAGGATCGCGCGAAGGTGTTCAACTTCTTTCAGGATCAGGACAAATTCTTGCAGGCAGATCCATTTTTCTTTTTACTCACAGCGCTTATCGTCTTCTGCTTTGGACCAGGAAAGTTATCGGTGGATTATCTTTTGGGACGGTTCCTCTTCAATAAAGACAAACAAAAATGACCGACCGCGGTTAGACAACCGGACGCGAGTATGCAACAGAAAGGGCAGCCCCTGCTGCTGCCCTGTTCTGTCTTCTGGCTCAGAGAGACTGAGGAATCAACTGAACACGTTGGCGTCCCTTGCGGAAGCGACCATGTAGTTGATCAGGCCTGGGGTCATCAGCCCCAGCGTGATCGAGAGAAGGCCCGCTGCGATACGGTGCTGTTTGCTCATGCGACCCCAGATAAGGAGGCTCGAGCCGTTGAGTACAGGCTCGAATGGCGCCGAGAGGAGGAATGTGATTCCCAGGACGATCGCTCCGAACTCGCAGATATTGGCGAAAATATTGAGTGCCGCCTCGAGGTTCGCAAGGTTGTTGACCCGAACCGTGCCGGCTGTATTGACGCCCATCAAGCTTACGCTCTGCGGGCCAATGGTGCCGTTGACTGCGCCCTGAAGAATTGGGGCGTCGGCTTGTGATACCTCGTTGAAGTTGGTAAATTCGCTGGTGTCGCTTCTGGAGGGAGTTTCGGCCGGTTTGATCCGAGTTCTGTCGGCCGCTATGTCGGCAGCGCCGCGTGCGGTCGGTGGTGCACTGGCGGCGGTATCACTACCGGCGTCAGACCCGCTACCAGCGCTAGTGTCGAGAATACGGACATTTCCGGCTCCATGTTCGTACGCCAGTCGCTCGCTGTTGAGAGTTTCAGATACTCCCGTGCAAAATGCCAGAGAGACTGGAGTGACGATTTGATGGTTCAATGCCAGGTCTGTCGCTTCGCCCAGGCAGTTAGAGCGCAAAAGCTGCATAACTCGCTCTCTTGCAAACAATGCGGAAATCTCTTTGCTCTGCTGAATTGAGGCTACACGCTCTTTGGGTTGAGCTCTGGAGAGCTGGTACTCGACTACATAGTCGTGTCCGTTAGGCTTCCATCTCGAGAAGAATCGCTCGAGATCCGATTCCGGCGATGCACTTCTGGAAATTTCGGTGAACGGTCCGATTTCGCGGTGATTCTTGAAGTAGTCAGCTGAATCCATGATGCCATCATCGAGAGCGAGCTCGAAGAACGAAGGCGTGTAGACATATGGAGACATGAGGTAAATCTCTCTGTTAAATCCGGGCTGCGGTCCGTGGATCCACAATACTGCTCCCTTCTTCGACTCGCCTGCCACACTTGATGCGGCCACGATCGCTTCTAGATTGTCCTGGCCTCCATCGAAAGCTGTGGGTTGTAGTTTGTCCAGGCCCTTCTCCAGATCGGAGATGTTCGGCGCTTTCCCGTTAGTTGGCGATGCCACTACCAGCGATGTCTTCAATCCGCCAGGCAGTTTCGACAGCGCTCTTTTGATACCAGCGATATGTGGCTGCATGCTCTGCGAACCGTCAAGAACAACGACCAAATGCTGGGGCGGTGATGCCGGAATTTCTCGAATCGTCTGCAGCAGAAATCCGGCTTCGGGGAATGCTGCATCTTTGATTGCTAACGGTCCATAGACGGGCTGCCGCTTCACGTTGACAGCAAGTCCCGATCCGGACAACGTCTCCGATGAGATTCGTCCGCTCAACAGCTTCTGACCGTTGGCAGCCGCGCCGGACTCCACTCCCTTGTAGTTGAGACTGAGCTCGGACTCCGACAAGAGTCTGAAGTCATGGTCTCCTTTGACTTCGAAATTGGTTTCGATAAATCGGGGTAGTGCGAGCGTAGCTTCGCTTATAGTGTGTAGCTTCAACGGCACAGTCACAGCCACAGCCATTCTCAGATAACCCTGAGCAGGAACCGGATAGCAATGCAAAAGCATTCTTCCCCGCCCAAGGTCGGTAATAATGGCAGGTGCGTCATGACCGATGTTGGACCAACTCGAATTGTTCGTATCACCTGTAGGTTTGAACTCGGTCTTGAGTGGATGTCCATCTTGCCAGATGGTCATGCCGGAGATCACTGCTCCTTCGGGTAAGCCGATTTCTGCGCGTGCTTCCTGAGCCTCGTAGTTCTTGTTTGAAAAAACGAATGTCCAGTAGATTGTCGAGCTGACGGTCGTCGGATTAACCTGACCGTAGATCCCGGACTTCTGTAAACTGAGCCCTTTTACAGGTTCACCGACGACGTGTGACTTCAAGTATTCGTCGGTCATGTTGGCAAAATTCTGAGATTGCTCTTCGCCGAAAGTTTTTCCGGTCGTGGCGAAGTGAAGCTGTCTTAGTGCATCATTGTCGACACGCAAAAATAGTCCAGGCAGTCCACCTGCCTTCCTGCTCGAGCATTCCATGCGCAGCTCTTTTTCGGCACTGAGCGCTTTTAGGAACTGAAGACCGTTGAGGCGCTCTCCAGGCGAGTCCGATGTGGCCATGCTTGCAGCCACTCTTATGCAGGTCGAGCGGGCCTCGGCGGCCAGAAAAGCAAATAGCGAGATCGCCACTCCAAAGGCGACATACTGGAGCGCTTTGTTCTGGCTGCTTCTTACGATCCGAGACTGCTTCACTCGCAGTGCGAGATAGACTGCAACGGCTGTTGACAGGAACGACATCGCCGATATCAATTCAAACTCAGTAACGTGCGCAATGCCGCTTTGCGAAATTGTCGGAAAGCGTAAAATGGCTGCTACTGCGGTAAGCAGGCCGATTATCGATGAGCTGCCCAGGGCCAGACCGTTGAGGATCCCGCGCCTGATCGCGTGCCGGCAATCGTTTTTGCACAGGGCATTCCAGACGATGAAATTGGAGATCGGGATGAGGGCAAGCAGAGTAAGCTCTGCAATCGTCTCAAGCGGTTGTTTCCACAACAAAAGAACGATGCGGTCGAAGCATGCCACTGCTCCCGATACTATAAGAATACCGGGAAGAATGACCCCAAGAAGCATGACTGTGATGCCCTGCCAGTTTCCCCATATGGAGTCTTTCGGCAGATTGCAGGCCCAGGAAACATCTGTTTCCGACTGTTGGGGCTGTCCGTCATCGACGAATTCGCTCCCCTCATGGGGCGCGTGCCGATCTCGCTGAGACCGGTTGGAACCTAGATCTAGCATAGTAGAACCTCCTCACTAATGTGAGAAACGTTAATCTGTATTCGATGTTAGTAAGGTTCGCGGCGGGCTAGCATAGTGCCGTCTGAAAAAGCCAGGGCAGTTATGACCGCGAAGATTGTCCGATAAGCCTATTAGGTTACGGGAAGTCGAATTGGGTCGCGATAGGGTTTTCCCTGAATTACTTCAACTCGCGTGGTCTGAGAATCCAGCTCAGCTTTCCTGCACCATCTTTGATGCCGTTCCAACTTTTGATATGCAACTGAATTTTTGCCAGCGCTGCTGTGGGAAAGTGCTCCGACTCTCCCGTTAGCTCGGTCAATAGATCCGAGAGCCCTGGATTATGACCGATCATTAGTATTGAAGTGATTTCGGGATCTTGCGCTCTCAATACTTCTAAAAGCGTTCTGGTCGACGCGTCGTAAATGCGCTTCTCGTAGGCGATATCGCTCCTCAACTTAGACGATTCGATCACCAGTTCCAGGGTCTCAATCGTTCGTTTTGCCGGTGAGCACAGAATGATTTCAGGCTTGACCTTTTTCTCGGCAATTACCTTTCCCATCTTGGGGGCTGTTTTTTGACCGCGCTCATTGAGTGGTCGATCGAAGTCGGATAGATTGGGATCATCCCAACTCGATTTCGCATGGCGGAGAAGGAATAGCTGCTTCATTTCCGTTGTCCTGAAAAACATGATTGGGCTCGCACTTTGGAAATTGTATGTTTTTGCTACCGGAAAATTCTAAGCTCTGTTTGATACTATTTGTGCTTCTTGGAAACGGCGATGTGTAAATCTGCTTAATTTCGGCGTACGATATGGCTCTATCGCCGCGGATAGACTGTGACGGATTTCGATGGACTACAGTAACAAGATTGATATCCATAACCAGAGAGGGGAACTGGTTGCTGAATTGGCGCTTCCTGACGGTTGGGAGCGTGGACAAAAGCCGCAACGGCCATCGTATTTGCTGGCTTCTCGTTTTTTCCTCTCCGACCGCGACAAGCGTGTAGCGATTACCTTGCGGGAGCCTGCCAAGAAAACGTACGACTTCATGGATCCGCAGCAAAATCATTTCCTGCAGATGTTGCGCCGTCCGGCGCATGAGCTGAGCGACGCGGAGATGATGACGATACATCTTCTTTTGGAGCAGGCGGGCTGGCCGGCTAAGTTCAAACGCGATTGGGCTCGGACGACTTTCGTCCCGCCTCATAACATCTTGCAGATGCAGGGCGTTTGGGTAACTGAAAAGATTAAGAGTCGTGCCCTCATTCTTGATACGACATTTGATACCGCGAATTTCGTTCAGGAAGTATGGTTCATAGCTCCGGCAGAGATTTTTGACGTTTATGCTGCGGAGGCGGAGAGGATCTTCGCGTCCTTCCGCTGGAATGTCGATATGGAGGACGTGACCAGCTATCCCTGGGCCTCGAGCTAGCTAAAAGCAGCAATCTCCTTGTGGACCGTGGTCAGTAACCGACGTCCGCACCTTTTCGCAAAAAAACTCTTTAGTTTGAACCGCTGATGCAGCTCGTATTGGCAAGACTATCAGGGCGGATCTATGCTAGAACATCACCTGATCTATACGAGGGGTTGTTATGTTCAGAAAAAAACTGACTGAGGTGGCCGTCGACTCTTTCACCGACTACCTGAAAGAGCGATTCGAAAAGTTGAAGGAGCTCGACCTGGACAAGGACGGGCAGAAAGATGTCGACCAGATCATAGTAATTTTAAACAAGGCCGGTGTGGCTTTGAAAGATGCGCTGGATTCAACCAACTTCAATCAAATGGCGACCGGCCTGGAGCAGATTGTTGGTGGCGTGACGCTCGTAAAGACCTCTTTCGATGCGGTCAAGGTGCAGGCGGTAGCGTCCGAGGTTAAAGAAGGTGCGGCAAAGCTTATGGAGCTGGCTCAATTGGGCGTGAGTGAAATGAAGGAGCGACGCGAGCCTAACTGATGATACTACCAACAGTATCATCACACGGATCAGTTAAATTCGGTACGAGAGATTGAAAACGCCAGTTTGCTCTCTCTCCCTTCCGAACATGCCTTGATATGCTCGTCGGCATTGAGTAAGGAAAACAATGAATCGCCCCCGTTCATCGACTTGAGTGCTATCCCTTCCAACTTTTGTAGCTCTTGGGCTTGAGGAATAATCTCTATCAGCTCGTCTTCTTCGATAACTATAAGGCCGTCATCGTCACCAAATATGATGTCGCCCGGTCTTACCGTCGTACCGCCACAAGCAATCTCGACCTGAGTATCGAATAATTGCTTGCAGGTGCCTGCCATCGGGTTGAGCGTTCTGGCATACGCTGGAATTCCAATTGTCCGGATCCCGGCGATGTCTCGAATAGCACCGTCAACTACTATGCCGGCCAGGCCTTTCCTCTTCGATTCTGCCGAGAAGAGTTCACCGAGGAGAGCTTTGTTACCACCTCTGCCGTCGATAACAAGGACATCACCGGGCTCGGCTTCTCCGAGCGCTTTGATGACTGTAAGAAAGTCATCCAGCACACTGACCGTCCTGGCTCTGCCGAAGAGCTTCAGTCCAGGTGTCATGGATCTAATCTCAGCAGAGACTACTCTCAAATCCTTTCTCACATCGCAGAAGCAAGTGGTCTCCATCTGCAGCACCTGGCTGGCAAGTCGGGAGAAACTGTCCGATTTCCTGGTCTTTTCGAGCATTCCGGGAGCTCCTTTACCGTGTCGGGAAAATAGTAATCGATTCGGGAAAGATTTAAGGAAGGAAATTGAACTTTTTCATTCGTTTCGACGTTTTAGTTCATAGGGGGAGTTGGCCGATGACTGAGGAAGTATCCGATGAAGAGTTTTAACCCTGAAGTCAAGTTTGGATTCAGTTTGTTGATGGTCTTGGCAATTTCCCTGCCATCGGCCTATGCGGCGCGGAGCGGGTCGGACGACGAAGCCGGTGACGGCAGTAGCAAAGCCCGGCGAGCTTCCGGAAAAGCAGTCAGGGCTCAGGTCGGCGAAGACAAAATCCGATACCAGCAAGAGAGCCGCCCGGTAATCGCAGCACCCCTGAGCGACGAAGAAAAGGCCAGGCATTTGCTTAATCGGATCAGTTTCGGACCGCGGACAGAAGATTTGGATCGGGTCCTTTCCCTTGGGGTCGACCGCTACGTTGACGAGCAGTTGGAGCCCCAATCGATCGCTCTGCCGGAGTCGCTAGCCAAGCTCTCCAAGGCCCCCGCGCTTAGTGACAATCCCGCTCAACTCTTCTTCGGCTATGGGCGCGAAGCGTTCGACGAGATGGCTAAAGCTGCCAAGCAACAAAGCTCGGACGGGAAGGTTAGCTCACAGGTCAGAAAAGAGATCGGTCAGATGGTGAAGGACAACTTTCAAGAGTTATACGGGCAGGTTACCGAGACCCGAATGTTGCGCGCCGTCAATAGCCCGAGACAGCTGGAAGAGGTGATGACCGATTTTTGGTTCAATCACTTCAATGTCTCGATCAACAAAGGTCTGGACCACCTCTGGATTGGCTCTTACGAAGAGACGGCGATTCGTCCCCATGTCCTGGGCAAGTTTCGGGATCTGCTCGGTGGCACGGCGCACCATGCCGCTATGCTTTACTATCTGGATAACTGGCAAAACACAGCGCCGGATAAGTACAAAATGCGACCAGGCAAGATCGGCAAGCGTTTCGCGGGTCTGAATGAAAATTATGCCCGCGAGCTCATGGAGCTGCACACACTCGGTGTTGATGGCGGGTATTCTCAAAAGGATGTGGTAGAGCTCGCTCGAGTCCTCACCGGCCACGGTATCATCTCGAGAAAGAGCCTTCAGAAGTATCCTGCTGGTCTTAACAGCAAGTACGGCTTTTACTTCGATTCGGACAGACATGATTTTTCGGACAAGATATTACTTGGTCACATTATTCGCGGGCGGGGTGCCGAGGAGGTTGAAGAGGCGCTGGACTTGCTAGCTAAGCATCCATCTACGGCAAAGTTCATTTCTTACAAGCTGGCCCAATATTTTGTCGCTGATGAGCCGCCCAAGAGTCTGGTGGACAAGCTGAGCAAGACCTTTACGAATTCCGACGGCGACATCAAAGCAACCATAAAGGCTCTATTGAAGAGCGATGAGTTTTGGAACAGCGCCAATACCAAGTACAAGTCTCCATTCCGATATCTGATTTCATCGCTTAGAGTTTCTAACGCCTCTATTCACAATTCGAGACCGCTTTTAGGCTTCTTGAGACAGCAAGGCATGCCACTTTACCAGTGTCAAACACCGGATGGCTACAAGAATACTGAGAAAGCCTGGTTGAGTTCTTCCGGTCTGTTGCAGCGTATCAACTTTGCTACCGCATATGGTGCCGGACGTCTACCGGCGGCTCGAGCAGCCGACGTTGAGCCCGAACAGCTCATGCGCGTGTTGGGGGTAAAATCGACCGATACCACCGGACAGGTGGTAGAGACATCACCCAGAGCATTGAAAGTCGCATTGTTGCTTGGATCCCCTGAGTTTATGAAATACTAGTGGAGCGCATATGAATCGAAGAGAGTTTTTGAAAACGAGCGCTGTTTTTTCCCTTTCCCTGCTCAGTCAGGATGTCGCCGGTTGGGCCTATGGCGGTTCAAAATCGCTTGAAGGGAAGAAGCTCGTCGTGGTCTTCTTGCGAGGGGCGGTGGACGGACTCAACGTCGTGTCTCCGTATGGTGACAGCGGGTACTATCAGGCTCGTCCGACTATCGGAATTGCTCAACCCGGTCAGAAGGACGGCTTAGTTGATCTAGATTCCTATTTTGGTCTGGCCCCTGCTCTTGCCCCACTGATGCCCTATTGGAAAGACAAATCACTGGCCTTCGTCCATGCTTGTGGTTCGCCTGACAACACTCGCTCACATTTCGATGCGCAGGATTATATGGAGTCCGGCAGACCAGGCGTGAAAGTAGTCAATTCCGGCTGGCTCAACCGAGTGCTCACACAATTGCCGAATACCAAGTCGCCTCTGCGTGGTATCAACGTTGGTGCCACCATGCCGCGCATTCTGCAGGGTCCGGAGAATGTTGCCAGCTACGCTCCACAATCAGTCGGCAAGCGCTCTGCGATGGACATGCCGGTTGTGGCAGAAGCATTCTCCCGCATGTACTCTCAGCGCCAGGATGCACTTGGATCCGCATTCAAGGAGGGCATTCTGGCGCAGGACATGCTCTATGAACAGCTCTCCAGGGAAATGGTGGCGGCCAACAAAGGCGCTCCC